>JAHOYZ010000046.1 GCA_019038695.1 Candidatus Zixiibacteriota bacterium | reverse complement strand
GGAATATTCAGGACAATGGGGAGATCATCGATGATTTCCGTAGTACGGAAGCCATTGTCGATACATGCGGTATAAATAAAGGGCTTGAAAGCGGACCCCGGTTGTAATGTTGACTGAATCGTCCGGTTGAACTTTGTTTCTTCAAACGACCGTCCTCCGACCATAGCCAGAATGTCGCCGTTGGCATTGTCGATAGCAATGAATGCTCCCTGGATTTTCTTGTACTGGCGCACCGGTTGTCCGAAGTCGTCGAGCGTATCAGTGATAACCTCTGTGTATGTTGGGTTGTCTATAGGATAACGTCTGGCGATTCTGGCCCGGAGTGAGTCGATCTTTTTACAAAGCGATGCTTCTGCTGCTTCCTGAAGATCGACATCGAGCGATGTGAATACTTTCAAGCCGCCCGAATACAGCTTACTTTCGCCGTAACGGTCATAGATATACTGACGAACGGTTTCAGTGAAATAGGGAGCCATCCCTGGTTTTTCGACCGGAGGAGTGATAACCAGTTCTTGAGCCGACAGTGAGTCGTAGGTTATTTTGTCAATACCGGCAAACGTATAATATGAAAACAGCACTCGATTACGTGCTTGAATAGCCCGTTCAGGATGGTGGAAAGGGGAGTTCTTGCTGGGGGCTTTCAGCATGCCGATGAGAATTGCGCAATCGCTGAGATTTAGTTCCGAAACAGATTTGGAGAAGAACGCGCGGGATGCTGCTGCAACGCCATAGGCACCTCGACCAAAGTAATATTGATTGAGATACATCTCGAGGATCTCTTCCTTCGAATAGGTCCGCTCGAGCTTGATGGCCGTAAGAGCCTCTTTGAATTTCCGTTCAAAAGTCTGCTTACGGGTGAGGAAAAGCATCCTGGCGAGTTGCTGGGTTATGGTTGAAGCGCCAGCCGCGATCCGCCCCTTGAGGACATTGGATCCAGCCACCACAAAAACTCGTCGCACATCTATTCCCCAGTGGTCAAAGAACTTGCGGTCCTCTGAGGACAGAAGCACTTGAATCAGATGGTCAGGCATGTCTCGATAGGGAGTCAGAGCGCGGTTTTCACTAAAGAACTCCTTCATCAGGATACCGTTGCGATCGTACACCCGCGTCTTCAAACTGGGTTCGATATTATGAAGTTGCTCAAACGACGGCAAGTCTGATTGGTATACTCTGTAGGTCTTATATCCCAGTATCAGAGCCAAAATCAGGGACAACACGACAAGTGTTAGAAGACCCTTTCGTAGATAACCTTGGCGGAATCGCGATTGGCTTACGCTCTTATTCATAGTGCCCAATCTGTCCGTCGATTCGGGGAATCGTCAAGATAAAACAACTTCAGACTTGCTCCCAACAGGCTCAATTACTTAATTCGAAACGACTCTGCGTGCTAAGAGCAGAGTCAACCTTCGTTTGTTATATGTCGATAACTCGACAAGGATGCAATTACTTTGGAGAGAAGAACGTTGACTAATGCAGCCACAGTTGAAAGAGATTTCGAGAAACAGTGGGATATAATCTCGCGTGGAACGGTTGATCTTCTTCCGGAAGATGAGTTCAAAGCACTCATCCGGAGTTCTATCACCGAGAATCGTCCCCTAAGGGTTAAACAGGGTTTCGATCCGACTGCTCCTGATATTCACTTGGGTCATACGGTCGGTATCCGCAAGCTCAGGCAATTCCAGGAATTGGGGCACAAGATTGTCTTGATTGTCGGTGATTATACTGGTATGGTCGGGGATCCGTCAGGCCGATCGGCTACCCGTCCCCAGCTTGCCTATGATGATATAATGAAGAACGCCGAGACCTACCAGACACAGTTCTTCCGGATTCTGGACAGGTCACTGACAGAGGTGCGCTGCAACGGAGAATGGTTCAAAGAGATGAACTTCCATGAGGTCATGGGTCTGGCAATGAAGTTCACTGTTGCCAGACTGCTTGAACGGGATGATTTTGAGAAACGTTACAAGCAGGGTCTCCCGATCTCGATCCACGAGCTTTTCTATCCGTTGATGCAGGCATATGATTCTGTCGCGATCAAGGCGGATATTGAGATCGGAGGGACCGATCAGAAATTCAATCTTCTAGCCGGACGAACGATTCAGCAGGCATACGGAGTAAAGCCTCAGTGTGTTCTGACTTTACCAATATTGACCGGAACCGATGGTGAGCAGAAGATGTCAAAATCGCTCGGGAATTACATAGGTATAGATGAACCAGCCCGGGAGATTTTTGGCAAAGTCATGTCGATTCCTGATTCCTCAATATACAGCTACTTTGAGATGGTCACAGATGTTACGCTGGAGGAACTTGCGCAGATCAAGCAGCGCCTGTCCCAACCGGATATCAATCCTATGGATATCAAGAAAGAGCTGGGCGAACGTCTGACCGATATGTACAACTCTGAGGGATCGGGGAAGAAAGCACGAAGTGAGTTCGAACGTATTTTTGCCAAGGGTCAATTGCCTGACGATATGCCCGAAGCTGGATTGTCCGACCTCAAAAAATGGGAACTTGATCCGGACAAATTGTACCTTGTTGGCTTGATTGCGAAGGCCGGGTTAGCCAAGTCAAATAGCGAGGCCAGGAAACTTATTACGGCCGGAGCTGTTTCTCTCAATGGAGAGAAGACTACCGATCCGAAGTGCGAGTTTGTCCTGGCTGAGGGTGAAACGATGATTCTCAAGGTGGGTAAACGCAGGTATCTCAAACTCAACCGGTGATTGATCGGGCACTTCTGGTCGACTGACGGGTATGAGACTTTGTGATAACATTTGATGGAGTTTGGTTTGATCGATCGTAGAAAAGTCAGCATTATACTCTTGTGCTTACTTACGATTTCAGGCTGTTCGTCTGAGGTTGTTCGGCGGGACTTGGTGGAGTTACGTTCACCCCATAAAAACACTGTAGCTGATACTACCATCCAACTGACCCCGCTTAGTGAGAAGATCGACGAGAAAGCTTTTTATCTCTATTCCAATGCGGTTGTGTATGAGGCTGCCGGGTTTCTCTATCAGGCTGCCGAGAATTACCGCAAGGCGCTTGCCCATTATAGGGATTCTTACGAGATTCGTACTTCTTTGGCGCTGACTCTGTATCGGATGCAGCATTTCGACGATGCCCTCACGGCGTTGGTCCCGGTTGAACCAGAGGATAACCAGGTGTGGATGCTTCGGGGACAGATATTCCGAGCTGCGGGAGAGACGGACTCGGCGCATTTCTGCTATCAGCGTGCAGTCGCCGCGGATAGTAATGACGCAATGGCATATTCGTACCTTGTAGCTGTCTACCAGGTTCTGGGGCAGGCTGATTCCGCTGTCTGGGCCTACGAGCATTTGGCCCGGCTGAAACCGAACAATGCCCGCATTTGGTATGATCTGGGCGAATTGCAATGGGACCTTAAGCACCTAACCGAGGCAGGTCGGTCGTTCCAGCGTTCGGTGGCTATTAATGCCGATTCGTCTAACCTGTTAGCGGTGGTCAGGCTGGGCGATCTTTATACCGTGCAACGTCATTCGGATTCTGCGATTGAATGGTATCTGCACGCACTCGATCTGGCTCCGGAAGATTATCGCCTGTGGCGCAAGCTGGGTGGCACATACAATCTTCTGGGTAACCCCGAGTATGCAAAAACTTCTTATCTTCGTTCGCTTGAACTTCGCAATGACGCCACCAATATTATGACCAGGGTTTGGTTGGGGGAAACATATCTTGGTAGCGATAGCGTTGAGCAGGGACTGAAAATTGCCACCGAAGGTCTTTCGCTATCCCCTGAAAATCCAATGTTGCATCGTCTGATCTCAAGTCAATACTTGCAGATGGAACAACTTGATTCTGCTTTGGTATACGCGGTCAGCGAAATTGCTCTCACTCCAACGGACATCGACGCTAATCGCCGCCTTGCCATACTCTATTTCTACAATGATTCGATGAGCATTGCCGATTCGATTCTCAACTCGCTGGTGGAGCAAGGAGATCGAAATCCAATTAATCATCGTTTTCTGGGTCGCATAGCGCTCAGGAATGAGAATTATCTACAGGCTGCCATCGCGTTTGGGAAACTGACTGAGATAGCTGAAACCGAGGTTGACAGTTGGCTTGATCTAGCCTTTGCTTACAGGCAACAGAAGCAGCATGACAATGAAATCGAGACTTATCGATCCGGTCTTGAGCATATCACTGATGATGACGGCAAGTTGCGATTGATGTTTGGACTGGCTGTGGCTTATGAACAGTCGGGACTTTTCGACAGTGCTGTAGTGACCTTTGAAGACCTTCTGCAACGCGATCCCGACAACCATCAGGTGCTCAATTATCTCGGGTACTCCCTGGCTGATCGTGGCCTACGTCTGAATTATGCACGTGATTTGATTGTGCGAGCCGTTCAAATGGAACCCGACAACGCGGCCTATCTTGACAGTTATGGCTGGGTGAGTTACCGTCTGGGCGAATACGACAAAGCTCTGGATTATCTCAAACGTGCAGTTGTACTTGACAGTGACCCAACTATTTTCGACCATTTGGGAGACACGTACAAGGCAACCGGAGATAGCATAGCGGCCCGACAATGGTGGAACAAAGCACTCAATCTCGACCCCGACAACGAGGCGATCAAAACCAAGCTCATCGAATGAGCTATTTCGTGGACTCGTTTCCTTTACGTCCAATTTACATCATTACTGCAATTGTGGTATTACTGACAGCAATCCTTAACTGCGCTGACGTAGGCCCGCCTCCGGGCGGCGAAGAAGATAAGCTCAAACCGTACTTGCTTGGTTCGGAACCGGCCAATGGTTCGATCAATGTGGATCGCAGTGACCGGATCGTTCTCTATTTTTCGGAAACGGTGTTACCGCCCCAAACTGGCACATCGGTGTTTTTCTCGCCACGACCGGCTACCAAACCGAAGCTCAAATGGAAATCTGATCGTGTTGAGATTATCTTCGCGGACAGCTTCAAAGTTGATCAGACGTATGTTGTCTCGGTCAGTGCCAGCGTTGTCGACTTGCGCAGCAACAAACTCGACAGCGCAGGGATTATTGCTTTCAGTACCGGAGCCTATCTGGATACCGGGCGGGTTGGAGGTCGAGTGGTAGCGGGGGAAACGCCAAAGGCTGGCGTGTATGCAGCTCTGTACGACGAGACCGATTTGACTGATTCCTGTACCTATGACAGCCTCATCCCAGCCTATCTAACCAAGACAAATGCGGATGGTGATTTTTTCTTCGAGTATTTGCCGGACCGAGCGTTTCGTTTGATTGCTTTCGAGGACAAGAACCGTGACGAACTGTTTAATCCCGCTCGCGAAACTTTCGCATTGACCGACCGTCCAGTTGTTGTAGGTGGGGAGATACCGCTTGATGCCCTGCTCCTTTCGTTGACGACTCGTGATACGCTAAAGCCAGAGATTCTTTCGGTGACATATACCTCTGATCGTCTTCTGCGTGTTCGACTGTCCCGGAAGATAAAGCCCGATTGGTTGCGCGATCACCTTGATCGCGTTTTCGTAAATCCCCTGAATGACACAACGGCGATCTATCGGGCGTACTCTCTGCTTGAGGCGGATGAGGATCAAAGTTCGAGTTTCACCTTCGCTATACCAGAACTGACTGATGGCGATTATGTGCTTCACATTCAGTGTGATTCAAGCCTCGAGTCTCTTGTTTACCCCGACCTGGAAGTGAAGGAATCGGAGGATAAAACAGCTCCGCAACTTACATCATTTACACCTGACAGGAGTCCCCGGTTCGTGGCCGACCTTGAGGTGCGAATGACTTTCTCCGAACCGCTCGATACTGGTAGTATCTCACTTGAAACTTTTTTGTTGTGGCAGAAACCGGACAGCCTGATCGAGCTTCAATGGCGATGGGAAGACGCTTTCCGTCTTCGCTTTACATCGGCCGATATCCGTGAAGGGCATCGCTATCGTCTGGCGGTGGCTGAATTTGAGTTGCGCGACAGGGCTGGTAATGCTCTCGGGGATTCTTTAGGCGAACACAATTTTGCAACCGTGGACAGTGATTCACTCGGTACAATTTCAGGCGTTGTAATAAAACACGTTCCCGGGCAGGAAGCGGTCCCCGTTGTTTTGGAGTTTCGCAAGGTGGGGGAGACGAGAACCACCGCCTTGACTACGAATGAGGAGCAATTCCGCATTGATGTCCCGTCCGGTGATTATCTTATGACAGCGCTGATTGACCGGGATCACGATGGACACCCCGGGGTTGGGTCGGCCTGTCCTTTCCGTTTTGCAGAAACACGAGCAGTGCATCCCGACACTATTACCGTTCGCGCCCGTTTTGAAACGACCGGGATTGTATTCGACATAAGGTAGGTGAACCCATGTATGAATTTATGGATTATCTGGCCGTACCGAGCCAATGGCAACTATTGGTGGGTATCGCGATTATCATAACTGTCACTGTTGTGGCTGTGTTGATGGCACGGATGCTATTGTTTGTTGTAGCGCAACACCTGGCTTCCCGAACCAAAACCGATTTCGACGATAAATTGCTCGGTGCTGCTCGTCGTCCCGCTTACCTGATGGTGTATCTTCTCGGGTTCGGTTACCTTGTCCAATTTCTTCAGGACCGGGAGTTACCCTATCTCAGTGAAGCTGTATTTACAATTGTCGACGGCGTGATCTTCACGTTCGGGGTTCTTATTATCGCACACATGGCAGTCCGAGTGCTTTCGACGATGATCTCATGGTTTGGTACAAATGTCGCTTCACGCACCGAAACGAAAATTGACGATGAGTTTATGCCATTGATTGACCGGGCCGTAAAGGTCATTTTGTACGTGCTTGGTGTGCTCGTGATACTCGACCACTTCGATGTCAATATCACTGGTCTTATTACTGTCCTGGGAGTAGGTTCACTGGCCATTGCCCTGGCCGCCCAGGATACGATCGCCAACATGATTGGTGGCTTTGTGATTATGATTGATCGTCCATTCCGAACGGGAGATCGCCTTCTCCTCGACGATGGTCGCGTTTGTGATGTCTACCAAATAGGAGTGCGCTCGACCAAGTTTCAAACACGCGAGAACACTCTCATTATTGTTCCTAATGCTGAACTAACAAAATCAACCGTTCATAACTTATCTTACCCTCAAACAGAGACGAGAATCCGTGTTGATGTCGGCGTTGGATATGGAGAAGATCTTGACCAGGTACGTACTGTGATGCTTGACGAAGCTTCCAAACACACCAATATAATAGAACATCCCGCTCCTCAGTTCCGATTTCTCAATTTTGGTGACAGTGCTTTGGATGTATCGCTACGTTGTCGCGTGGCCGATGTCACTACCCAATATCGAACTGAAAGTGAGCTCCGCCAGCAGGTGCTCCGTCGTTTCCGTGTCGAAGGAATCGAGATTCCGTTCCCGCAACGAGTGGTTACCATGATTGCCGACGACAGTACAGACGATGAGTCGAAAGCATCCCATCCTGTCCTTGATGATACTCCGATTTCGCACGGAAGTGGAACGGATGATGGAGACGATGATGATGACGATTGAGTGTTTCTGCCAATGACGGATTCAACCCGCATTTACCGCTGACGCGCACGCCAGAAAGTAATGACGAATACCGACCATATCACGAGCGGCCCGATCACGCGTACGATCTTTTCTCTATCGATCCCCGTTGTACTCAACATGTTCATGGAGTTCGCACTGACCTCCACCGATTATTTCTGGGTAGGCAAACTTGGATCGACGGCGCAAGATGCTGTGACCTCATCTATGGTTGTGATCTGGACGGTCTTTGCCTTCATTTCAATCATCTGCATTGGTGTCACAGCCCTCGTTTCCCGATATATTGGGGCGCGTAATCCCGATAAGGCGGCCCACTATGCGCGACAGGGGCTGGCCCTGGCAGTCGGTATTGGGCTGACTTTTTCTCTCGCAGGTATAATTCTTACGCCATCGATGCTCAACTTTATGGACACCAGTGTGGCTACTAGTGTTCATGCTGTCCCCTATCTGCGGATTTCATTTGGAATAGCTGTGCTCTTCTTCATTCTGGACGCCATCTACGCCATATTCCGAGCCTCAGGTGATACCAGGACTCCTACCAAGGTGGGCATGGTAACTGTAGTTCTGAACATGGCTCTCGATCCACTGTTCATTTTCGGTTTGGGACCAATCCCGGCTATGGGAGTGCCAGGCGCGGCTCTGGCCACAGGTGTATCGGTTCTGGTGGGCGTTACTTGGATAACAGTGCGAATGATGCGTGGTGGACTCGGCTTTGACATCGGCCGCGTCCTGCGGGTTCCGGTGCACATCAGAGATATGCTCAAGATCATCCGCATCGGTCTCCCAATCGCAAGTCAGCAACTCGTGTTTGTGGTTGTCTATTGGTTCTTGATCAAATATGTGCATGAATTCGGTGAGGTTGCTGCGGCCGCGATGGGTATCGGTAATCGCATGGAGTCACTCTCCTACCTGACCTGTTTCGGCGTCTCCATCGCTGCCTCTACTATGGTGGGACAGAATCTCGGCGCAGGCAAACCCGATCGCGCGGCCCGTTGTGCCTGGGGAGCAACCGGGATTGCGATAGGACTCACACTGGTTACTTCGCTCTTGTTCATTCTTCTCCCACGGCAGATAGCTTCTATCTTCACCGACGATCCGGAGGTGTTGCACATCGCGGCAGACTATCTTGTCATCCTCGGCCTGTCGCAAACGGCTATGGCTATCGAGATTGTTCTTGAAGGTGCTTTTGGAGGAGCGGGGGACACGATTCCTCCTATGGTGGTCTCAGTACCCGGATCGCTCGCCCGTATTCCTATGGCCTACTTTCTGTGCTTCACGCTCGACTGGGGTATTAATGGTATCTGGTGGACCCTGACGATCACTACTCTTATCAAAGCCATTATCCTGGGTATGTGGTTCAAAATGGGCAACTGGAAGAAGAAGCAACTCTGATTGTGGTTGACCGTGACGACCAGGTCGCCTTTATTCATTGCCAATGATGTCTGTGCAGTTGTGCGCAATACAGATAGATAGGGACATGTTATGAGTCAGCGTTTTGTTAGATATCAGAAATCTTCCGAAATTGGACCTCAGTTCGGGTTTCTCAATGGTGATCTTACCGGAGGTACTATTACACCTTTAGGTAAGGCACCCTGGGACGGAGTTGAACCTGCGGGCGGTGAGTTTTCCGCAAGAGAGTTGTCCGACAAAACTTTGTTGGCACCGGTAATTCCATCGAAGATCATCTGCGTGGGATTGAACTACCATGCGCATGTCAAAGCATCGTATTCGGCTGATGAAGCCCCGGAGCGGCCGCTTCTGTTTATGAAGCCGTCTTCATCGATTATTGGTCCGGAGGCGAGGATTGTGCTTCCACCCGTTTCGGAACGTGTTGACTATGAAGCCGAACTTGGGGTCGTTATTGGCAAGACAGCCTGTAAGGTCAGTGTGGAGGAGGCAGCAAACCATATTTTTGGTTTGACCTGTGTCAATGATGTCACCGCGCGCGACCTTCAGAAACTCGACGGCCAATGGACACGGGCCAAGGGTTTTGATACGTTCTGTCCTGTTGGTCCCTGGATTGTCACAGACATCAATTATGATGACATCCTGATTGAAGGCATTCTCAACGATGAGGTCAAGCAGTCGGGACGCACTTCTCAGATGATTTTCCTTATCCCCCAGTTGATATCCTATATCTCTTCAATAATGACATTGAGCCCGGGCGATTTGATTTCCACAGGGACACCCGCCGGAATTGCTCCTATGAAGTCCGGCGATACGATTGAGGTGCGCGTCGAAAACGTAGGCACGCTTCGTAATCACATTGTCTCAACTGAAGACTGAGGTGTACAAGAAAAAGATAGACGGGTTAAGCGGAGAGACTTCTGACCGGATGACTGAACGACTTTATTATCATGATGCCGAACTGGTGGAGTTTGATGCCACCATTGCGGTGATCGGTGAGGACGAGGGCCGGTACTACACTATACTGGATCGTTCGGCATTTTACCCCACGTCAGGGGGACAGCTATTTGATACCGGCGAGCTGGCCGGTGTTGCTATTGAGGAAGTTGTCGAGACTGGCGACGATGTGATCCGTCATTTGTCATCAAGTCCTGTAGGGGGTGTGGGGCAGACGGTACACGGAGAGGTGAATCGTACACGCCGTAAGGCCAATAGCCGTAAGCACACAGCCCAGCATATACTTAGTCAGGCTTTCGTGAAATTGTTTGGATGGTCGACAGTATCGGTTCATCTCGGTGAGCAGTACGCAGCCATAGAGTTGGATCAATCTTCTGTAGCCGAGGAGCAGTTGCAAAAGTCGGAGAGTATTGCCAACGAAGTAGTCCTGGCGAATGATCCGGTGCAGATTAGGTTCCTTGAAGGAGACGAACTAAACGCCATCCCTTTGCGTAGAATCCCGAAGCGAAGTGGCCTTTTGCGAATTGTTATAACCGGCGAGTTTGATTACTCAGCCTGTGGGGGGACACATTGTCGCTCGACGGGCGAAGTGGGAATCATAAAGATCATGGGTACGGAACAAATGCGTGGACATGTGCTCGTGAAATTTCTCATTGGTCAACAGGCTTTGGCGGATTATGGGAACCGTCTGACGGTCACATCCACACTTTCGCAGAGACTGACCTGTGGAATCGGCGACCTGGTGGAGAGGGTTGACAAGCTATCGTTTGAGAATAAGGAACTCCGTCATCAACTTGGAAAGACCCAGAAGGAATTACTTCCCATTCGCGCTTCAGCTCTGGCTGAGAATGCTGTTCTTTGTGGAAAACACCGCTTGGTCGTGGACCAGGTTGATGACTTCGATTCGAAACTAACTTCCGCTCTGGTCATACAAGTGGCTGCAATCACAGGTGGAGCCGTATTTCTTATTACCGGTGAACGTTTGTTTGTAGCGACTGCATCTGAGAGCGGTCTGCATGCTGGTCAGTTGGCCAGGCAAATCGGGGTTGCGTGCGGCCTTAAGGGGGGCGGTAACGAAAGAGTGGCCCAACTGGGTACAGTGGACCGAGATTCACTGGAACGTTATCGCCAAGCTATTGAGCAAGTTGTTACCAATGCGTAATCTTAACTGGATAATGGGACTAATTGCCCTCTCTTTTGTATTGGGAGTATCAGTCCAGGCTCAAATAGGGCGTCGGGTCATTTTGGATCGGGCCGACGAATTTGAAGCAATCCATCAGGGTGGCGAATGGGTTAGTTGCGTTAATGGCGACGTAGTGTTCATCACCGAGACTGGCCGTATATACTGTGACTCGGCCAGATTTCTCACGGGCCGCTATGTAGATCTCAAAGGCAGCGTACTGGTCGATGATGCCGACTATCTACTCAGGGCCGATTCGGTCTATTACAACATTGCTACCGGACATGCTACTGCGTGGGGAGAGCACGTCGAACTCTGGTCCTATGCCGATTCGCTTTACGGAGTTGGAGTCCATGCCTTCTATGACAATGAGGCTGGATTTTTTGAAATGGAAGACCGCCCCATAATTTATTTAAAGTATCCTGACACTGCTCGCATGGTGGAGATCATTGCTGACTTCGTTCATTATCAATCGGACCAGCGTTATGCCGAGGCGAGTGGGAATGTCATCATCACTTCTCACGATTTCTCCGCCGAGGGTCCGTGTGCTGTTATGTTAATAGAAGAAGACATTCTTGATCTGTACGATAATCCGGTAGCACGGAGAAGAGAGTCGGAGATCACAGGGGATTTCATTTCGGTCGTTTTCCAGGGAGATGTTCTCAGTCGTATTGACGTGATCGATTCTGCTTTCGGAGAGTTTTCTGAGCCTATCGACAGTGCCGGAATCTACCACGATCGCTCGATCTTATCAGGAGAGAGGATTACACTCAACTTTGTCGATAATGATCTCGACAACGTTCTGTGCTACGGTCAGGCATATTCTTGGTACTTTCCGTCGTTGCGCGGAGGACGGGAGTACAATGAGAACAGTGTCTCGGGCGACACCATATATTTTCGACTTGTAGACAATAGATTGCAATCGGTGACGGTTGTGGATGGGGTGGTCGGCACTTATGTGTCCGGCACACTGCGCAGTGCCGCCGACTATGCCCTGGACGATACTTCCTTTACCGAATTAATCTTAGACAGCCTGGCTGCATTGAAGGCGGAAGAGTCGGCGGTAATAGATTCCTTGAGTGATTTGTCTGCTGTTGGCGACACTGTTGTTGTGCCGCCGATGATCACTGGTCCTGCAATCGATTCAGGCGCGGGTACAATCGAAGCGACGACGGATTCAACCGACTCTACCACTATACCGTTGTTTGTTTCTCCAGCCGACACCCTGGACCTGAAGTTTGTGGACAGTATAGAGTAC
>JAHOYZ010000045.1 GCA_019038695.1 Candidatus Zixiibacteriota bacterium | reverse complement strand
ATTCATCCCTTGCCTTTTGGGATGAAGTATAGCTAATCATTAGGACATTTCTAAATTGCTCATATAGGACATTATCACTTTGCGGGAACAGTGTCTCAAGCAGCAATTATAACCTGCTATGGCTGACACCAGGCTGTTCAGATAGTGAGCAGGAATGCCGATAACTAAGCCAATAGTCGTTGTGGACAGTGCAAAAGGGGAATTCTTCGTGAAACTGCAAAGTCTGAAATCGAAAGTCGCTCAGAACTTTACAATGCCTGAGTCGCGGACAGTAATGTTGCGACGGAGCCCCGAAGTTGATGATTTCGGTTCCGATCAATGGGAGCGAATCTTCGATACTGTCACCAATGGTCTGAGAATCGTTGACCTCCAGTACCGCACAGTGCGTGTCAATGAAGCCTTCTGTCGGATGGCAGGAGCGACAGAAGAAGAAACCATCGATCGGTACTGCTATGACTATTTTCCCGGGCAAGCCTGTAATACTGACGACTGTCCGCTAAGGCAAATCACCGGCGGCAAGGACTCAATCGAGTTTGAGGCAGAAAAAGAGCGACAGGACGGCTCCAGGCTGACGTGCATTGTCACGGTTACAGCTCACAGGGATGATACTGGAAACCTGATTGGGATCATTGAGTGCTTCACAGATATCACCGAGCGCAAACTGGCTGAGCGGCAGTTAAAGAAAACCCACGACGCCCTGGCAATCGAGCGAGGCATGCTGGGGAGCAAGAACGCGGCGCTCAAGGAAATCCTGGGGCAGTTCGAGGAACAGAAACAACAAACTGAACAGCACCTGCAATCAAATGTGAACCGGATTGTGAGACCGATACTTGGTATCATCAATGAGAAACTGAGTCACGAAGACCAGCACTTGATGGAGTTGCTGGAGAGCACTTTGAGCGACTTGTTGGATCCGGTGGCGAACCGACTGGAGCATGCTCAGGCCAGTCTTTCCCCGCGTGAAATAGAAGTCTCTAACATGATCCGAAGGGGGTTCTCTACAAAGCAAATCGCCTCAATCTTGAACGTATCGGTCCATACTGTCAACAACCAGCGTCGATGCATCCGCAGAAAGCTCCAGATCAACGACAACCATACGAATCTCGAAAGTTATCTAAAGGGTCTGTAATGTCTTGGGACGTTTGGCTCGTTCCTCCTTTTACCAACGCCAGATAGTACCCTGATCCGGGGGATTGACTATCAGACATAGTCAATCCGTGATCACGGGTTGGTCATCAACTTTTTCTCCCAGGGAGACGATGATTAGATTATGTACGCCAAAAGTATATAACATTGTCTTTGTTTGAGAAAAGGGAGGAAGTAAGCATGTTCAAGAACCTCAAGATTGGGAAGAAGCTCGGTCTGGGTTTCGGCGTCGTACTGGTGCTGCTGGCCGTAGTCAGTATCTACAACTACACCAGCTTTAACAGCATCGACGAACAAACTGTGGTCGCCCAGCAGTCCTGCACCAACCAGGCATTTAGCATCGAAAAAGAAGTTGACCACCTTAAGTGGATGGCGAGTCTTTCGGACCTGTTTATGAATGACGAGGTCACCGAAGTTACCGTCCAGACGGACGATCACAAGTGTGGTCTTGGCAAATGGATGTACTCTGATGAAACGCGAACAATGAAAGCCAATGATCCAAAATTGGCCTCGATTCTGGACCAGATGGCTGAGCCGCACCACCGGCTGCACACCTCAGCGATCCATATCGGCGAGCAGTATGTCGACTTCGATCTGGGACTAAAATCGTTGCTGTCCGACCGCTGGATTGATCATCTCAATTGGATCAAGCATGTGGCCAACTCCAACCTGACCAAGACCACGTTCGACGGTGGGCTGGACGCTCACCAGTGTGCCTTCGGCAAGTGGTACTATTCCTACCAGGCTGACAATCCGGAGTTTGGTGCATTGCTAAAGCACTGGGAAGAGCCGCATAAGCACTTACATGAATCGGCTCAGGAGATGGTCAATGCCCAGAAAGCCGGTAATTGGGACGAAGCTCAGAAGATCTATTACGAGCAGACGCTGCCAACTCTGGCTGAACTCGAAAAGGCGTATGATCAAACCTATGCCTGGATAAATGAGACGGCCGACAAGCAGGCGACCGCGATGGCCACCTATGACCAGGAAACCAGAACCGCCGTGGCTGAGACTCAGCAGTATCTGGTCGAACTCAAAGAACATTTCGCTAACCAGTCTGAGACGGCCACTGCCGAGACTAACACCATTATCAGTTCGTCGATCAGCATCATGCTGATTCTGTCCCTGATCGCCGTCGTCATCGGTCTTGTTGCAGCCTGGATTATCACCCGGGGTATCACCAAACCTGTAGACAAGGTTGTAGGGCTGACCCAGCAAATGAATGAGGAGTTTGATCAGTTTGTCGGTGTCGTCGATTCCATTGCAAATAATGACCTGACGCAGGAAATCTCTCAATCTGAGATAGAGAGCCTTAACATAGATTCGAAGGATGAGATCGGTGTGCTGGTTGGAGCCATCGAGGATACTCTCGGGGCCAAGGATAAGATCGGTGCTTCGCTCGCGAAGATGACAGACAATCTCACCACGATGGTGCGCCAGATGGGTGACAACTCGACTCAGCTCGTCTCAGCTGCTACAGAGGTAGCCTCCTCGTCAGAACAGATGTCCCGCGGAGCCAAGGATCAGACCGACCAGGTGACCCAGGTCTCGACGGCGGTTGAAGAGATGACTGCGACCATCGTTGAATCCGCCAGAAATGCCGGTGACGCCACCGAAGGCGCCAAGGCTGCCTCTGACAACGCCACTAATGGCGGCCAGATTGTCAATGAAACAATTCAGGGAATGCAGCGCATAGCTGATGTTGTCCGCGGATCGTCCGAGTCGATTGGCAAATTGGCCGAGTCGGCTGACCAGATCGGTGAGATCATTGGTGTCATCGATGACATCGCCGACCAGACCAACCTCCTGGCTCTTAATGCTGCTATCGAAGCTGCCCGGGCCGGCGAGCAGGGTCGTGGGTTCGCCGTAGTGGCCGATGAAGTCAGAAAACTAGCCGAACGTACCGGCAAGGCGACCGGCGAGATAACCGGCATGATTAAAGGGATTCAACAGGGGACGGAAGAAGCCGTGGGTTCAATGGAAACAGGTGTTCAGGAAGTCGATCAAGGTCGGGAGTTGGCCGACAAGGCCGGCAACAGTCTGACTGAGATTGTCAATATGTCGCAGAGCGTCATGGACCAGATTCAGCAGATGGCGACAGCCTCTGAGGAACAGTCCTCAGCCGCTGAGCAGATTTCCAAGAACATTGAGAACGTCGCCTCAATCGCCAGAGAGTCGGCCACCGGAGCCGAACAGTCAGCGGCTGCTGCCGAAGAACTAAACCGTCAGGCAGAAGGCATGCAGACGATGGTCTCTCGGTTCAAAGTAAAGCAGGAAGCTTAAACGAGTGGTATGAATGTTGTAGGTTTGTCATGCCGGACTTGATCCGGCATCCAGTTCTGGATTCGAAG
>JAHOYZ010000044.1 GCA_019038695.1 Candidatus Zixiibacteriota bacterium | reverse complement strand
AAAAAATCGATTCAGTAATATAGTCTCACCAGCATTAAAAAAAGGCTGCCTGTAATCAGACCGCACGAAAACCTTGTTCGTCAGCGAATTCTATTGACCGCAGGAACCGCATGCGTTCGGGTCACAACTGTCGGGATTACCGACCTTGATTGTGAATCCTGACGGTCCTGATTCGGGGGTAACATAGTCGATATTTATCTCGCCGTAGTTTCCCAGGAACTTGATCAGATTGGGATCAACATAGGCGCAGACGCCGTTGGATTCCAACTTCTCCAGATTCTCCGTTGACTCGTCCAGAGCCATGCCCAGATTGGGTCCGCTTCAGCCAACCCCCTGGAACATGATTATCAACTCTTTCCCCTTGCCGTTGTCAGAATCAAGAACCTTTTTCAGTTCCAATCCCGCTGCATCAGAAACAATCATCATAGTAGTACTACCTTTCCAAGCATTTGTTTCTCCTTTGATCGACATAGATGCAAAATGATTCGCAGAATGTCTACGAAAAAGAACGTCGCAAACACCACTTATGTTCCCGAAATGAGCACGATGCTCTGTACATTTGAATCGCGAAACTCAAGAGTGTTGTTATTGTGCTCGTAACTATATAACCCTACACAACTTAAGAAATTACTTGCCTTGCTGTGCTGTCTCGTCGTTTATTGTGGTGTTTACAGAGCTGGCCGTGTAGGCCGATAGAATAAATAGTTGACCAGCACCAGATGTCTTAGGATCCGGGATGGCGAAAACGATCTGCTTCTACGAAGATAAGTATTACCAGAGCTTCTATCCGCTGACATATGTGAGACCGGTATATTTGCTTCGCACCGGTATGCAAGAATTGTTCAAGCAGGTGGCGAGGAACTTCCCCGATATGGACGTGGCCTTTGCATGTCGATCTCAGGTAGCGCCGTTGGTCAGAGAGACCTGCCCCGATATTCCCGTAAACACAATTGATGCATCAGCGGGCGAACTGCTGTTTGTAAACGGTCGTATTCGTGAGCTGGGCGATCTGGTCGAGCAGGTGGGGCAGGTGGATGTCTTTACGAGGTTTGTTACTTCGGACAACGAAGTTGTCGCGATATTATACAAACCTGACTTGTC
The DNA here is from genome assembly GCA_019038695.1 of Candidatus Zixiibacteriota bacterium. NCBI lineage: Bacteria > Pseudomonadati > Candidatus Zixiibacteriota > Candidatus Zixiibacteriota bacterium. Next base: position 5,636 of record JAHOYZ010000044.1, on the reverse strand, counting down.
GCGTTCCCTCTGTGTATCAAAGACTCCAGCCCAGTTTGATGAACTCGCGAAAGAAAATGCAAATGCAATTGAGACGGTGAAGACGACCTCTACTTTGTATCGGCACGCCTGGGATATGATCGCTGATATCGAGAACTCGATTACAACCGACTTCGGTTATCTGCGGGCCTCTTTCGGCGATTCCGATATGACCAAAGTTCACGAACATGCTTCGTTGGTGAATGAGCAAAATGTATTCCTCGCTGCAGGAGTAGAAATCTGTCCGGGAGCGATTGTTGATGCTTCTCAAGGTCCGGTTTACATAGGTGCTAACACGCGAATAGAGTCCCACGCCGCTGTCTACGGTCCCAGCTATATTGGTGAGGAATGTTTGATACTGGCCGGCAAAGTCACCGGGTCATCTATAGGTCCCGGTTGTCGAGTGGGGGGAGAGGTTGAAGAGTCGGTTTTCCAAGCCAGTGTGAACAAATATCACGCCGGTTTTATTGGTCACAGCTATGTCGCCCCGTGGGTCAATTTTGGCGCTATGACTACTAACTCTGACCTGAAAAACAACTATTCAAGTATCCGCGTTTCCTTGAACAATGAACTGATCGATACTGGTTTGCTGAAACTGGGATCGTTGATCGGCGACCACACCAAGTTTGGTATTGGTACCCTGCTCAATACTGGAATCAATATAGGTGTCTGTTGTAATATCTTTGGTGGTACGCTCATTACCGACAAGGAAGTACCTTCCTTCAAGTGGGGAGGGAGCGATGGATACAGTGATTACCGTGTTGATAAGGCAATAGAGACAGCCAGAGCGGTTGTTGTTCGGCGCGGTCGGGAGTTATCGGTCAGCGAAGTAGAACTATTGGAAGCCCTCGCTGCCGGCAAGGACAATCGGGAAGGTGTTCTGGAGTTTGGACATGAATGATATACTACGATTCATCTCAATTAAGTCGTTCCGGGCTGGCATCAGGTCATGGTTACGTGACCTAAGGATAGGAGGAACATGCCGCAACTGAGGAAGGATCCCGTCACTGGCCGTTGGGTGATTATTTCCACGAATCGGCGACGCAGACCCAGTTCATTTGAGTCGGTGTCTGAACCCGGCCCGGCACAGCTGTGCCCTTTCTGCCCTGGCCATGAAGAGAGCACTCCACCTGAGATTTTAGCCTATCGTCAGTCAGGAACCGAGCCCAACCGACCCGGTTGGTCGTTGCGCGTTTTCCCCAATAAGTACCCTGCTCTACAGGTGGAGGGGAATCTGACTCGGGAACCGCACGGACTCTATGATATGATGCAGGGAGTGGGAGCGCACGAGGTGATTATCGAAACCCCAGAACATAGTTGTGATATGGCCGAGATGGATGAGAATGCCATTCGTGATGTCCTGTGGGCCTACCGGGAAAGAATGGCGGATCTGGCCCGCGATCGCCGTCTGAAATATATTTTGGTTTTCAAGAATCACGGAGCGGCGGCTGGGGCTTCGCTGGAGCACGCTCACAGTCAGCTCATAGCCACGCCGATCATTCCCAAGAAAGTGTTGGAAGAAATTGAGGGCAGTCGCAAATATTTCGAGTTCAAGGAACGTTGTGTCTTTTGTGACATAATCCGGCAAGAATTGCTGGACAAGGAACGTATCGTTAAAGATTATGATTCGTTCATCGCTGTCGAGCCGTTTGCCTCGCGGTTTCCGTTTGAAACCTGGATTCTACCTAAGACCCACCAATCGAGTTATCTGGAGATGAGCGAATCTGATTTCACCATTCTGGCGCGGACGCTCAAGGATATTCTCCAGCGACTGAAGATTGCGCTTAATGATGCCCCGTTTAACTATATCCTTCACACACGACCGGTATCGAAGGAATATCACGAGTTCTACCACTGGCATTTTGAGATCATGCCCAAGCTGACCAAGGTTGCCGGTTTTGAGTGGGGCTCCGGTTTCTATATCAATCCTACAAGTCCCGAAGAAGCTGCCGCTTATCTACGCAACGTTGATATTGATGCGGCATCCAAGCCAACGAAGATCTCAGTCGAGGAAGAGAATCACTAAGATGAAGATTTGTATTGCCGCTTCAGAGATGGCTCCATTCGTCAAGACCGGGGGATTAGGGGATGTTGTGGGGGCGTTACCTAAAGCTATGGCTTCCCAGGGCCATGAAGTCAGGGTATTTATTCCCCACTACGACGATTTGGATCTAGGTACTCTGCGGGCTAAATCCGTCCAGTGTCAAGTGCAGGTATCAATCGGCGGTAAGAATTATCCCGTCTCGTTGAGAGTGATCAATTTCGCCAGGAAGGGTGTTTCGATCTACCTGATCGGCAACAGACATTTCTTTTCACGCGATGGTATCTACACAGATAGTGATACTGGTAAGGATTTTACCGACAACGATGAACGATTTATTTTCTTTTCCAGGGCAGTCTTGGCCGTTTTGCAGGATTTGGATTTTCGTCCGGATATTGTCCACGCTCACGATTGGCAGACGGCGTTGCTCCCGGTGTTTCTGAAAACCTCCTATGCCGATGATCCGTTCTTTGGTGGCATACACACCGTCCTGACGGTTCACAATCTGGCCTATCAGGGGAAGTTTGATGCTGTTCGCTTCAGCCTGCTCGACCTGAATGATGAGTTATTACTACCTGCAACTGGAGCTCTTGAGTTTTACGGCGATGTAAATTTCCTTAAAGCCGGTCTGATCTACGCCGACCACATCACAACTGTTTCGCGTCAGTACGCTGAGGAGATACAGACACCTGAATTCGGATGCGGACTTGACGGTGTTCTAACAGAGCGTCGGAAAAACCTGACTGGGATTCTCAATGGTGTCGACTATTCAATTTGGTCTCCATCGATTGATAGCAAGACATACGCACGTTATCATATCAACAATCTCTCCGGGAAACGGACCAACAAGGTAGAATTCCTCGGTGATGCAGGTCTGCCTATTCGAGACAAAGTGCCGCTAATTGGCATCATCTCTCGTCTCGAAGATCAGAAGGGATGGGACCTGATTGCTGCTGCCGCTGATCATCTGATGGAAATGAATGTCCAGATGGCAGTTGTGGGTACAGGCCAGCCTGAATATCATGAACTTCTCAATCAACTCCAGATGGAACATCCCGACAAATTCCGTTGCTGGCTCAAGTTTGACGATATCCTGGCGCATCGGATTGAGGCGGCGTCAGATATTTTCCTGATGCCCTCACGTTTCGAACCGTGCGGACTTAACCAGTTGTATTCGCTAAAGTATGGAACGGTACCGATTGTCCGCAAAGTAGGTGGATTGGCCGACACCATTGTTGACTATGATCCCGCCACTGCCAAGGGCAACGGATTTGTATTTGAAGAAGCTACCTCGGAATCTATGCTGGAGGCGGTTGAGCGAGCGGTGAATCTCTTTGGTCGGAAGCGAGCATGGACAAAGGTGATGAAGGCCGGCATGCGTCAGGATTTCTCCTGGAATCGTTCGGCCAAAACCTACCTCGGAATATTCCAGCAACTCATCAAAACCTGAACTGAGGTTCCTCGTTGCTGAGCCTTGTCAGAACTACACTTTACGTTGTACCCGCACTGCTGAGTTATGCTGTTCTGGCGTACTATCTGAACTTCATTCAGGATGATGCGTATATATCGTTTCGTTATGTGGCCAATTTTCTGGGTGGTGACGGTCTCGTTTACAATATTGGTGAACGGGTCGAGGGATTCACTAACTTCGGCTGGGTTGTATTGCTCATTCAATTTGGTTCGCTGGGACTTGATTTCATTTTCTGGTCTCAGGTAGCGGGTTTTCTTTTCGGGGCGGGGATCATAGTCCTGACCTACCTGATGGCCAGATTCTTATTCGAAGAGCAACTTACTGCGGTGATTGCCACGCTTCTTGTCGGCGCCAATATGTCGTTGGCTTACTGGGCACCTGCCGGGTTGGAGACAGCCGCTTTTGGTTTCTTTGCCATGCTTTCGCTGTACTGTTATTTGAGGCGAAGTTATTGGTTAATCTGGGCTTTATTCATATCTGTTTGGATTCGACCGGAAGGTGGATTGGTGGCGTTGTTACTTCTGGTTGTCGAGGCGATTGACAGGCGGAGCCTGCCGAACTTTTCTCTGAAGTGTGGCCTGGCGGCGTTTGTGCTGTCGTTGCCGTTCATCGGTTTCAAGTTATTTTATTATGGTTCGATCCTCCCCAATTCATTCTACGCCAAAACCGGTTTCAGCCTGGAGCAACTAAGCAGCGGCCTTGAGTATGTCGGACAGTTCTTATGGCATTATGGTTTCGTTGGGGTGCCGCTGGTGGTGATGCTGGCTCGTTTCCAGCGTTTGTCGAATGCCTGGCGAAGCCTGGTTCTGTTCACTCTGTTGTTCTCAATATACATTGCGTTGGTTGGTGGTGATGTTCTTAAGGTACATCGTTTCTTTCTGCCGCTGATGGGGCTATATGCTGTCATCGCCGTAGGTGCTATTCGTGAACTTGGTTCGCGTGTTGTACCTCAGTGGCGGACGGGTCTGATGGTTGGAGTAGGTATCCTGACTTTGCTCCTGACCCTGTACTTGCCGCGCGACGAAGTGGAAACCTTTAACCGTCTGGAAAAAGCGCTGGCGGCGAACATGCACTTCATAGCCACTCGCCTGAAAGCATCTGATGAAACTCCGTTTACAATTGCTTCCACTACAATAGGACTTTTGGGCTACGAGCTACGGAATCATCGTTTGATCGACATGCTGGGTTTGACCGACACGACTATCGCAAGACACCCTCAGTCACCAATCATCGGACTGGAGAGTACCTGGAAGGAACGAAATTACAACAGTGACTATCTGCTGCGTCAAAAACCTGACTACATCCTGTTCTCAACCAATATGAAACCGTCTGCGCCGGCCGAGCAGGCTCTCTTTCTTTATCCGGAGTTCCTCAATTCATATCGTTCCGTGGGTTGGCCAGCGAGACTTACTACCCCCGATCAGTCGGGGGTTACTCTTACGGCCTATAAGCGATGGTACGATTTCGAAGGCGAGTATATCCCGGTGGCTCCGGTTGATTATGTACGCCTGTTCAAGGAGGCACAGGAGGAGGGAGATAATAATCAGCTACAGCGAGTGATCTCTCTTCTGGACAGTGCTGAAATCATTTTCAACCAGACAACTTTTCCGTACTTTGCCTACAGCAAAGCATTAGCGTATCGACGAATGAATCGCCATGAGATAACTCGACGGATACTTAGGGATGTGTTAGCAGCCGATTCAAATGTGTTCGAGGCGCATAGGGAGTTGTATGTATATACTTCGATAGACGGTGATTCTGCTACGGCTGAGATTCACCGGCATTGGCTGAGAAGATATGCTCCCGAAGTATTGACTGCTACCCAACAACGGATAAATGCACAGGTGGAGCGTAACCGCCAGATGGGATGGTGACCAGGAGTATGACTGTGACCGAAATACTTAAAAAATACTGGCCCCTGTTGCCGGCACTAGCGGCATACGCCCTGCTGACTCAGCAACTGAACTTCATTCAGGATGATGCCTACATCTCGTACCGTTATGTCGCCAATTTCCTCAACGGGGATGGTCTGGTTTACAATATTGGCGAGCGGGTTGAGGGTTTCACTAATTTCGGCTGGGTCATACTGATGATACAGTGTGGCGC
>JAHOYZ010000043.1 GCA_019038695.1 Candidatus Zixiibacteriota bacterium | reverse complement strand
AACTAGATCCAAAAGTAGAAACTCCACCGGAAGCCCCGGCACCGCCGCCGCCGCAGGCCCCGCAACCACCACCCCCACCGCCGCCACCGGCAACTATCGAGGAATCGCAGTTTGTCACAGTCTATTTTGACTTTGATAAGTTCAACCTGCATTCCGAAGCCAAGGCTGCTCTTGATGCCAACTATAACTTGTTGATGGAGTTCCCGTCGGCAATTGCCAAGATCGAAGGTCACTGCGACGAACGTGGCACGGTCGAGTACAACTTGTCTTTGGGTGAGAAGCGAGCCAAGGCAGCCAAGGATTATCTGGTTGGTTTGGGGATTGCACCAGCCCGGCTCTCATTCATCAGTTATGGTAAAGAGCGCCCGGCTAACCCTGGCTCTAACGAAGCCGCCTGGGACAAGAACCGTCGCTGCGAATTCCGCGTAGTATCGCAGTAACAGAAAAGACGCGTGAAAAACATGCTGACCCGTAATAGAATACCAGTAACCGCCATCTTTATGATGGCGGTTCTGTTTGTGGGTGCGTTGCTCTCTGGATGCTGTACGCCGCGACATATCGACGAACTGCGGATGCAGGTTGAAGAGGTTCAGCGCCAGAACACACAAGTAGTTCAGGCTTTGACTAAGCTGGACACTCTATCCACTCAGGAGTCGGACAACAATCGGCGGCTGAGGACGGATGTCTCGATGACTGTTGATCAACTCGAACAACAGATATCGGCGCTACAGGAATCATACCAGGACATGTTGCAGAAGATCGACGCTATCTACCGCGCGGTCCATGAGAAGCGTGTTCTGCGTGGTTCCACTAGTGCAGGTAATGTCACTCCTGCTGCTACCCCCGGACAGCCACCGGAAGTGCCTGGAACTGTCACTTCGGACGACTGCTACAAAGCCTATGACGATGCTTTCATAATCATTCGCGGCCATGAATACGAGAAAGCCGTCGAGGCTTTCAAGGCATTCATTCGCGACTGTGAGAAGCACGAACTGGTAGAAAATGCTCACTATTGGATCGGTGAAGCATACTATTCGCTGGAACAGTTCGATGATGCTGTGGGCGAATTTGAATTCCTGCTGGAAAACTACGGGAGTTCTGTTAATACCAGTCGAGCTTTATACAAGTTGGGCCGCTCCAGACAGGAGTTGGGCAAAAAAGCTGAAGCCAAAGAGGCGTTTCAGAAACTGATTGATGAACATGGCGGTACACTAGAGGCTGAACAGGCCAAGGAGCGCCTTAAAGAACTCAAGTGAGATGACTCCGCCCATAGCTAAGTTACGTTTTCAAACCCCGACCGAGGCAGTTATTACCGGTCGGGGTTTTTATCAGTTGGAAGAGGACGCGCTTTACGTCCAGGTCGGTCCTTTCGATAATTCCCGGCGCTTCTTCTCTTACCTTGAAGGAGATCATGTCCGATTGGACATTGATCGTCATGGGCGACTCATCTTTATTGAAGTTGACGTTGCCCGACGTCATTGGCAGGTCGCAGACAATCTCTGCTTCCCGGAAAACGCTCGCGAGTCGGACATTCGATGGCTTGATTTCCGCAAGACCATTACAGATCCCCAGCTTATCACCAATCGACTACGTACAATACTTCGGCTGGAGTTTGCCTGTGCAAATCCCAGTCGAGCCTACCGACCGGCTGAGCATATTGTAATTGAAACCGACGAAAATGACCATCTTGTCGCTATCTGGATTGAAGACATCATCGACGATCTCGCCGGACAGGAGATAGCCGCTTATCGGAAACAAGTTCGTGGCAGTGAGCATTTTTTTGAACAAAAGAGGTCGTAACTTGTTTTCCGCATCAACAGATGTTAAGAACCTGTAGTGAGGATATATGATCTTTGGAGCACACCAATCAATAGCGGGCGGAGTTCACAAAGCCATTGAGCGTGGACACAAAGCTACCTGCGATGCTATTCAGATATTTAACAAGTCCAACAACCAATGGCGCGCAGCCAAGCTCAAACCGGATGATGTCGATGAGTTTCTCCGTCTTCAAGAGGAACTCGGTGTCACGGCGGCCACTTCCCATACCTCATACCTGATCAACCTGGCCTCCCCCAGTGATACTCTCCTTGAGAAATCGTTCCTTTCACTCAAGGAGGAGATGGAACGGTGCAATGTTCTCAAAGTACCATCGCTAGTGATACATCCGGGGTCGCATGTTGGTAGCGGCGAAGAGGATGGTATGGTGCGCGTAGGTCGGAGCATCAATCGTCTGTTCGACGAATTGAACGACAACACGGTGACTCTTCTCCTGGAATGTACTGCCGGTCAAGGAACGAATCTGGGATACACCTTTGAACAGATCGCGTACATGATTGATCTGGTTGATGACAAGGATCACATTGGCGTTTGTCTCGATACCTGCCACATCTTCTCGGCTGGCTACGAGTTGCGTGATGCGAATGGTTACCGTCAGACGTTTAAGGCTTTCGATGACATTATTGGCCTTAACCAACTGCGCATCATTCATGTCAACGATAGTAAGAAGCCGTTTGGGGAGAAGAAAGACCGCCACGAGCATATTGGTCAGGGAGAGATCGGTCTTGAAGGGTTTCGTAATCTTGTCAACGACAAGCGACTGGAGAGTATCCCAATGATTCTCGAAACTCCCAAAGGGGATGATCTGGTTGAGGATATTGAGAATCTCAAGGTTCTGCGCAACTTGGTGAAGAAGTAGCGGCTACTTTGGTTTGCGAATTTTGAACTCTTCCCGCAGTATACTCAGCAGGTGAAGGTCAAGCCATCTATTGCCCTTCCGGCGTGATTTGCGTTCCGTCCCCTCGTAGATGAAACCAGCCTTCTTTAGGAGTGCATAAGAGGCCTGATTCCTGTCGAATGTATGAGCATAAATCCGCCTTAAGCGTAGTTGCCGGAAACCAAAGCGCAGGATCAGTTGTACTGCTTCGCTCGTGTATCCTCGACGCCAATAGCGCCGCCCAAGCCAATATCCCAACTCAGCGATCTTGTGGAAATCATTGATAGCGACAAGGTCAATCATCCCAACGATTTCTCCAGATTGATTGTCTTCGATACCAAATGGATAGGAGCGGCCTTTGCGTACCAGCGAATGGGTGAACCTGATCCAGACGAGGGCGTTCTCGATAGTGTATGGGTGCGGAAGCAACAGGAGATTTCTGGCAACCTGGCGATCATTGGCGTGGCGCTGCAGTGAAGACGCGTCCGATTTACGCAACTGACGCAGGGTAATCAAAGAGCCTTTCAGAGTGGGTAATGACATAATAGAAGATACGGCTGCAACATGTTGACGGCAAGTGCTCGTATGATGATCACAAATATAGCGCTTGAGCGCAATGGTTTCTATTGACAATAGTGGAGTCCAACCTATATTCTGGATGACCGTGTTCCGCCGAAACATGGTGGCTGGTGTTCGCGAATACTCGGGTCCGGCTGCACTTAAGGCGAAACGAGAAAGACACTATTGTGCCTGCGGCCGAGAAAAAGAAGACGGTATCGTTTGCTGAGTTCCTTCCGTTTAGTGAGGAACACTATCGTGTAATGAGACGCAAACAGGTTGTCCGGCTTCTCCTGATGTATGTAGCCCCTGTAGCCATCCTGGCCGCCTTTTTCCTCATTCAGTATGATGCAATTGTACGGGAAAGCAAGCGATTGCATCTGCAGGCGATTGCCGAAAGTCAGGCCAATACTCTGGAACTTTTCCTGTCGGAAAGGTTGGTTAATCTCTCGAATCTAATCGACGATCCCCGGCACGAATTCCCGCCGACGTCGGAAGTGATGGAAGACGATCTCGACGGACTCAGGAAGAACAGTAACGCTTTTGTCGATATTGGTTTTTTTGATTCAACCGGAGTACAGACGTCCTATGCAGGCCCGTATCCTTCTCTCGAAAAACGCAATTACCGACAGGAATCATGGTATAAGACATTGTACGATGATCAAACTGGTTTTATCATCACCGATATCTACCTCGGTTTTCGTCAGCGTCCTCACTTCACTATCGCGGTCAGTCGTACTATCGATGGAGCTTTCGTCGTACTGCGAGCTACCTTGGCACCTGAGGAAATATATAACTATCTGAGATCTCAAACCGGTTCCGCTGAAGCCATCACATCGATTGTCAATCAGACCGGAAACTATCAATTGGCGACGCCTCGTCTGGGAACTCCCCTGGAGGCATCCTCATTTGTACCTCCACAAAAACCTGACGTCGGGGCAGGGGAGGCTCGCATTGATGGTAGATACCTATTGTACGGCTACTCCTGGCTTCAGATGGCCAACTGGGCAGTTATTGTACAACCGGCCTCAACTGACACGCAAGCTTTCCTGTCCGGGTTCAGACTGCGGATAATAATAATCAGTGTGCTTTTCGTTCTGTTCGGTTTTGTTGTAGCGGTGATTCGTGCCCGCAAACTCGTAGATATGCAAATGGAATCGGATCGGACTCGAGCACAGTTGGGTCATGCGGCCAAATTGGCGTCGGTTGGCGAACTCGCTTCCGGTATCGCTCATGAAATCAACAATCCGCTGGCCGTGATAACCGAGGAATCCGGTCTCCTAATGGACTATATGGATCCCCAGTTCGGCCACACGCTGGACGAGAATGACCTTCACAAACGGTTGAGTACAATCCAGGAATCCGCTTTTCGTTGCCGGGATATTACTCGTAAGCTTCTTCGATTTGTCAGAAGAACCGACTTTGACCTGCAGGAACACGACGTGCATGACATCATAAATGGCGTCATCGACGATCTCCTGGGACCGGAAATTGAGGTCTCAAGTATTGCGGTTGAACGTAATTACGATCGCTCGTTGCCAAAACTAACAACCGACTCTAATCAGCTTCAGCAGGTAATCCTGAATATTGTCAATAATGCCAGCGATGCCATAGGTGACGAACAGGGAACGATTACTATCACAACATCCAGTCACGGCAACAGGGTTCGAATATCTATTAAAGATACCGGATGTGGAATGATACAAGAACAGCTCGACAAGGTGTTTATGCCTTTCTTCACGACCAAAGAAGTGGGTAAAGGCACTGGACTTGGCCTGTCGGTAAGTTATGGAATTGTACGTGGTCTCGGCGGTGAGATTGAGGTAGAAAGTACTAAGGGCGTTGGAACTACTTTCACCCTTGTTTTACCGGTTAAGCAGAAACGGTAACTCAACATAGGAGCCATTTGTAACATGAGTGCAAACAAGGCCGGGGACCTGATGGTGCCCATTGATCAGTACCCGACAGTTGATTCCTCGGCCACAATTCTGGATGCTGTCATTCGCTTAGCGGAGTCCCGGTTCAATTCGGACCAGGGCAGACAGCCATATCAAGCCGTATTGATTGCCGACAACAATGGTAGAATTATAGGTAAACTGGGTCAACTGGCTCTTCTGAAAGCCCTGGAACCACGAAGCCATGTCGTAGCAGATCAGGACACGCTCAACAAAGCAGGTGTGAGCGATGCGATCCTGCAAACGGCACTGGATCACTTCAGTGTTCTTCAGCGAAGGCTTTCGGAAATGTGCCAGGGGGCGGTTGCGGTGCCGGTCCGAAGTGTTATGCGCCCCTTGAGAGAGCACATCGATGTAGATGCTCCGATCTGTGATGTTATTCATCAGATGGTGACCTGGCAAACATTATCGGTTCTGGTAACACAACAGGACCGCCCTGTCGGACTGATTCGATTGTCCGACCTTTGCGATGAAGTAATGGAACAGATGCGACAGGCAACCACCAGTACTGACAGCAAGGATTGATTGAATGGCCAAGATACTGCTTGTAGATGATGAGGATCAGTTTCGATCGGATATTGCCGAACGACTCAACTTGCGTGGCTATGAGACCATTGAGACCGATAATGGAGAAGATGCAATCAAGATTGCCAGGAACGATTATGATATTGATATTGTTCTCCTGGACCTGAAAATGCCGGGCTTGAGCGGTGAGCAGACGCTCGTAGAGTTGAAGAAATTCCGTCCTGCCGTTCAGATCATTCTACTGACAGGACATGGCTCAATGGCCTCGGCGATGGAAACTGGACGATTGGAAGCATATGCTTATCTTGAGAAGCCATGCGAATTGGATAAGCTTCTTGAAACGATTGAAGCAGCCCGCGAGGACCGACCCCACGTTATGGCTCGCCATGAGATCCCACTTGTAGAGAAGGGATCGGTGAAGAAATGGTTGATCGGATCTCATAATTCCCGCCCGGGCGTAATAATCCTCGGTGCCTTACTCTTTGCTCTGGCGTTGTTGGCTCCCTCGCCGCAGCGTTTGATTGACATTCTCGACGCCCCCAAGACCGGGGAGATAACCGATATCAATATGGGCTTTGCCGGTTATCGCATGATGAGTGAAAATGAGACTATCGCTGACTATTACAGTCATAAAAATAAAATGTACAAAAAGACCCAGGATACCGACGGTAACACTGTCAAAGTGGTGCAGACCGCCGAGGAATTATCAACTAAGGCCCGTGTGATGCTTGCTACGTTGGTCGTGGCGGCGTTATTCTGGGCTTCAGGAGCTGTGCCGGTAGGGATCACGGCTTTGCTTGTCGGGGTATTGATGTACTTCACAGGCGTTCTTCGACCCGATGACATTGCCAAAGCCTACGCCAAGGATGCGGTCATATTCATATTCGGAGTGTTGGCCATAGCGGTGGCGATTTCCAAAACGGGATTGGATCGACGTATAGGGTTACTGCTACTAGGACCGGCAAAGACTCTGCCGCGACTTCTGTTTCTCTTTCTCCCTTTGCTGGCTATGGCTTGTTCGGTGATCTCAGAACATGCGTTGGTAGCATTTATCATGCCGCTGTTCATGATGGTCTATGCCACCTCGATTCGTGCCGCTGGGGTCAAGACGGATCGTGCGCTGGCCGTCATGTTTGCCTTGGCTCTCTGCTACACGGCCAACTCGGGTGGTCCTGGTTCGCCCGCTGCCGGAGGTCGGAATGCAATCATGATGGGTATTTTACAGGATTACGATATAGCCCCGACCTTCGGCGAGTGGATGACCTACGGAATGCCCTTTGTGCCGGTCATGGCCCTGGTCATCGCAGCCTATTTCTACTTTACCTTCCGCAAAAAAATTAAGATTAAATCGCTTAATGTTTCAGCAATAGTGCGTCAGGCTTCCGACCAGATCGGACCAATGAATAAAAACGAGTATCTTACTGGCGCAGTTCTGGTGGGCGTCATAGCTCTCTGGATCGGGGCGAGCGATACTTTCGGCATGGGTGGTCCGATCATCCTCGGCTTGGTGGTTTTGAACATAATGCGAATACTCAAATGGCGCGACATTACCACCATCCACTGGGAGGTGATCGCCCTCTACGCCAGTGCCAGCGCCCTTGGTAAAGGCCTGGCAGAAACCGGTGGAGCGTTGTTCCTGGCCGACAGTTTCCTCAGTATTCTGCCGGACTTCATGAGCGACGGAGCCGGGTTAGCTATGGCGGCCAGTCTGTTCACTGGAATATGTACTAACTTCATGAGCGACGGGGCCACAGTTTCTGCTATTGGTCCGATTACTGTGCCGATGGCGACTATAAGCAATACTCACCCCTGGATGATTGGCTTTGCTACCGCCTTCGCTTCGTCATTTGCCCACATGCTTATAATTGGTACTCCCTCAAATGCAATTGCCTATGCTATGGCAAAAGATCCGGTGACAGGTGAGCAGTTGGTAACTCTCGCCGATTTTCTCAAGCATGGCGCCGCAGTACTATTGCTGTCGTTTGCTGTTCTTTGGGGATGGACAATTTTTGGATATTGGAGATTCATTGGGTTCTAGAGAATGAAAGGCACAACCCATGTCAAATAAGATTAGATTGCTGATTGTTGACGACGAAGTGGAGTTCCTCGAATCAATCGCCAAAAGATTGGAGATGAGGGACTTCAATGTGCGGACAGCCGCCCGCGGAGCGGAAGCTGTCGAGATTGCGCGTAATGAGAAATTCGATATTGCCCTCCTCGATTTGAAAATGCCCGGCATTGACGGACAGGAAGTACTGAAGATTCTCAAGGACGAGCACAAATTCCTTGAGGTTATTATCCTCACCGGCCACGGCTCTGTCGACACTGCGATAGAATGCACTAAACTGGGTGCTTTCAGTTACCTGCCGAAACCATACGAATTGGAAAAGCTCCTGGAAGTGCTCATGCAGGCATACGAGGAAAGACTGAAGAAGAAATTCAGTGCGGATGAAAGCCGGATGCAGAAATTGACTGAGATCGCTACCGGATCCAGTGCGCTCGGAATTCTGCGAGCTATGCGCGATCTTGACGACGAGGAAAAGTAGCGCCTGGCATAAGCGGTTGAAGCAAAATATAGCTGACAACCCGGCTATCAATGACATGATGATGCATTGATGGCCGGTCTGACTTGCGCAACTCGATCAGGATAGTTTGAGACTCCCGGGGTGGGGGTAGTATAACACAAAATACAATTGCAACTTGTTACGGACAAGTGTTCGTATACTATTCATGAATCCCGACCTTCCAATAATTGGTTGCCTGTGGTTGATCCGGGAGTGATGTTGATACGATAAGTGTGACGTCTGTGAAAGGGACAACGACTCGTGAACAAATCATGGCTGCAGACATTTGATCTGTGTCGGTACTACCAACGAGGGATACACGAGGTACGCGCCATCGATAGAGTGAACCTATCTTTGTCTCAGGGAGAATTCCTGGCTGTAGTGGGTTCATCAGGTTCAGGCAAATCAACGCTGATGAATCTAATAGCCGGGTTGGATAGCCCCACCTCGGGCCAGGTGGAGGTTGCGGGTGAAGTCTTATCTGATCTCTCGCGTCGGGAACTGTCCGCCTATCGCGCCAAACGAATTGGAATGGTCTTTCAGTCGTTCAATCTGTTGCCTCATCGCACAGCCATTGAGAATGTGGAACTGGCGTTGTATTTCAACCACACGCCACGCGATCAACGACGAGATCTGGCAGAGGCGATCCTGATCCGACTGGGTCTGGCGGACCGCATGGATCACAAACCATCCGATCTTTCCGGCGGTGAGCAGCAGCGGGTAGCGCTGGCTCGGGCGCTGGTCAAAAAACCGGAGATCCTTCTGGCGGACGAAGCCACCGGCAATCTAGATAAGGATAACACGCAATCAATCGCCGAACTATTGACCGAACTAAATGCTGGCGGGTTATCGATTGTGCTGGTAACACATGATCTTGACCTTGCTCAGCAGGTTGCCGAACGGACAATTCTCATGAGTTATGGCTGCGTCGTTACCGAAGATCAGGAGGGGGAATCATGACCCTGCATGATTTGGTGACACTCTCTGTGGGTAACATGTGGCGGATGAAGCTACGGGCAGTGCTGACTATATCCGGCGTAGTGATTGCCATCGCGGCCTTTGTCTCTATGCTATCGTTTGGGGCGGGTAATCAAAAGATGGTCAACGACCAGTTCAGCAAGCTGGGACTGATGACCACGATGCAGGTTTCTCCTCGACTTGCCACTGATTCAACCGAGGCAACGGTGATTGACGTTGAGGCGCTAAGAATTTTGGGGTCGCTCCCGAGCGTACGATTGGCTTATCCCTTCAATGATTTCGACCTTGAAGTCAAGCACGATGATTCTCAGATAACAACCGGCGCGCAGGCTCTTCCGGTGACGGCCGCACAGACTCGTCTGTTTTCCCGGCTTGTGGCGGGAGCAATGTTTGAGCACGATAGCTCCAAGGGGGCAGTGGTGACGGAAGAGTTAGTGGATCTCTTGGGGTTGACCGAACCGGACTCAATCATAGGGGAGACGCTGATAGTGTCCGTGCTGGTTGCCAGTCTGGACAGCGGCCTTGCTCACGTGTTCCAGGATCCGGACGGGATCATTCGTGAGCGCCTGTCGGATATCCGTTTTGATTCTCTGATGCGGTCCGATTACGGTGTACGAATCGTTCGTCGTGAGTTGGGTTCGGCGGCGGGACGATTCGTCGACGGGTTCATGAATGCGCGTGACCGAGTGAGCGACACGCTGGTGGTAACAGGTGTGATAGAATCGCACCGGGGACGTCGTCTTCGAACCAAGTATGTCATTTTCCCCATCGCTACCGCTACCCGTTTTGATGCAGCCGGGTTCTCCGGCGATCCAACCGATTTATTCTCAACCGTGAGGGATGGATCGTTGTTCTCCGGCGAAGATGTTGCCAGCACGAAAAGCTTCTCACGAGCAACACTTGACCTGGAACCGGGAATGCCTCATCAGCCGGTCATTGATACGGTGGAGGCGTTGGGGTACCGGGCGTTTAGTTTCGCGGTGCAATTTGACGAAATCCAGAAAGCCTTTTTCTACTTCTATTTGGCATTGGGAGTAGTTGGTTTTATTGCTTTGGTGACGGCATCACTGGGGATTGTAAATACAATGGTTATGTCGATTACTGAGCGGATTCGTGAGATCGGGATTCTTAAGGCGCTCGGTGCCGATGAACGGGATATTAAGCTCTTATTTCTCGTAGAGTCCGGTGTAATTGGAGCGATCGGGGCGGTCGTTGGCATTGTCTTTGGCTGGCTAATTACACGAGCAGCATCATTGATCGCCAGGATAATAATGGAACGTCAGGGAATTGACGGAATGGAACTTTTCGCAATGCCGGTATGGTTGGTCGGAACAGCGTTCTTGTTTGGTTTTCTGGTGAGCCTTGCAGCCGGTTGGTATCCGGCAGCACGAGCGGCACGCGTTGATCCAGTTGAAGCGTTACGAGGCAACTAGGTCATGCTGATGTATCTTGCGCTCGCTTTCCTGATCTTCGTAGACCAGAAATAACAAGCGCGGCGAAAATGAGCAGCCCTCCCAGGGCACGATGGCGCACGATCTGTTCCCCACCCAGTGACCAGGCAAAAATGGCGGCAAAAACCGGCTCCAGGGCGAATATCAGAGAAACTTTCAAGGGGGATGTGTATTTCTGAGCTATCGCCTGGATTACGAATGCGGACAGGGTCGGAAACAGAGCCAGGAAAACAATTATCCAACCTGCCTGAGTGGATCCAATCCCAAAAGGCAGATCGCAAATCAACCCGGTTGCCAGACTCATCAGACCGACCAGAAGAAACTGCTGGCAGGTTATTACTAATGGATCAACGCCTGCCTTCATATACTTATCGGTGTACAGCAGGTGGAGAGCATAAGTCATCGCCGCCACCAACGTGAGGATGTCTCCGATATTAATATCTCTTAGTCCGCCGGTCAGGACCCACAGGCCTATCAGCGATACAACCGAGGCTACAACCTCCATTAGGGTCGGTTTACGCTTGAAAATAACTCGCAGGAATACGGGAACAAAGGCTACAAAGAGGCCGGTGATGAAACCTGAGTTGGAGGCAGTGGTGTACTGCAGGCCGATTGTCTGGGGTATATACAACAGCCAGAGAATTATCGCCAGGAGAATGGCTCGTTTGATACCGGCGAAAACCGGTCTGCCGGTAGCCAGCAAATAAGCTAGCATACCGAGCCCCGCCAGCAGGAAGCGATAGGCCACCAGGATGACTGGATCAACGTCGTCCAACACACCCTTGACTACGAAGAAAGTTGAACCCCAGATGACAGCGGCGTAGAACAGGCCGGCGTCAGCCAGCAGCATCCGTGGTTTTGAAAGTGAAGCGGCCATAAGTTGTAGATAGTTAGTCGAGTTAGAGATGTATTGTCAAGGCAAGTCGTACCAAGTTCAAGTTTGACATTCGGATCAAAATGTGTATTATATGATTAGATTACAGAGCAAGTCTATCGTCCTGCTTTCTACGGAAACGGGTCGGCTGTTCAAAGAGACATACTCCGAGACTCGATAAGTGCATCATACTCATACACTCCGGTTCTCGCGGATATAAAGAAGAAACTTGGTTTTATTGATAATCCTGATTGAAAGGGAATCGACTAATGAATGAATCAACTATGGCTATTAAGCGTGTGGGGGTGGGAGTAGCTCTCGTTGTACTCGGCATTATGCTTGGCGGTTTTCTGTCGGGTGTTCAAGGTGCGATTGTTGACCCCGTCCAGCACACGATTAACTTCACACAGCAAGATATTTCCTTCACAAAGCATTTGGAATATGACATGGTGAGGTTTGTGGATTGTGGCTACCTCTCCGAACGCGGCCATCCGATGCTACCATTCAAAGAAATTAGGATCGCATTGCCGGCAGGCATGAAGGCTCTGTCGGTTAGCGTTGTGGCTTCGGAACTTGAGGAAATCAGCGGCGATTATTATGTGTATCCAGCTCAACCTCCGGTAAGAATCGGACAGGATAGCAATCAACCATTTATTGATCCGATTTCAGCCGTCTATTCGTCTCCTGATCACTTTCCCTCCCAGCCGGTGAGTATTGTCTCCCAGACCGACTTAGCCGGGCAAGCGATGGCCATTGTTCAGGTTTGCCCGCTGAAGTACATTCCAGCCGAGAGAAAACTATACATCTACACCTCGCTTACGCTCTCGGTTGAAGGTGTCGATGGCTATGTCTGTAACGATTATCTACCGGCTAACGCTTCCGAGAATGTCCGTCGTACCTACGAACAAATGGCAACTGAGATGGTCGTCAACCGGGAGGCCGTGGAGTTAATGACTTTCCCGGGTGGGACGTCCAAAGGGATGCTTCTGGATGATGGACCATATGAGCATGTTATCATTACGTCCGGTTCCTATGCCGCGCTGTACCAACCGCTGGTGGATTGGCACATCAAGAAGGGTGTGAAGGATACTGTGGTCACAACCAACTACATCTATGCCGTGTACTCCGGATCGGACAACCAGGAGAAAATCCGAAACTTTGTTATCGACGCCCATGCTAATTGGAGTACCCAGTATATTCTCATCGGAGGTGAACACAACACTGTTCCCTTCGAGTACCGTATTTATAACAGTGATAACATTCCCAGCGACGAGTACTATGGCGATTTTGATGACGACTGGACATATGAGGTTTACGTGGGACGAACCACGGCGGAGGGCTCCACACAGATTAATTGTTTTATCGATAAAGTACTCAAATATGAGATCGACCCACCCACAGATGACTATGCGCTCAATGCCTGTCTTCTTGGAATGGATCTAACGCTGGCATCGGAACCTCCCCATTACACGCTCACCCGAAGTGAGGATCTGAAAGAATCGATTGATGCAACCTACATTCCCTCTCGGTTTCATGTCACGACAGTCTACGACACTGAGTCCACTAACCACAAAACGAAGTTTCTCAACGCTCTCAGCGCGGGACAGAACTTGGTTAACCACAGCGATCACAGCAATTACTTCTGCATGGGCACCGGCGACTTGAACCATAACTCTGCAATTTATAGTTCCGATGTCAATAGTCTGACTAACAACAACAAGATGTGCAATATCTTCTCCCTGGGGTGTCATCCGATGGAGTTGGACCATAATGACTGTATCGCGGAGGCTTTTGTGATCAATAATCCACTACAAGGCGCCGTATCCTTTACCGGGAACACGCGGAGTGGTTGGTTCTATGTAGGCTATCCTGTTTCTCTGAGCGGAGAACTGGATTTATACTGGTGGCGTGGTCTTTTCACATACAATAAGTACCGCTTAGGCGAAGCGCTGGCCTGGACGAAAAACAACTGCTCCCATACCGGCGATATGACCTACTGCCATTGGACGCTCAATCTGCTGGGAGAACCGGAGATGCCACTCTGGACTGACTCCATCAGAACCATGGTCGTGACCCACTCCGGAAGTTTCCCGATCGGAGCATCATCGTTTGCGGTTCATGTTGAGGATGAGGGAAGTATTCCTCTCAGTTCCGCCTACGTCTGCCTTTGGAAGGGAGATGAGGTATATGCAAGGGACTATACTGATGCGTCAGGCAATCTTAGTCTGGATGTAAACTCTCCGACACTCGGTGATATGTTTGTTACCGTTACCTTGCAGAACTATCTCCCCTATCAGGGGTTATCGGAATGTACCGGCAATATGCCGCCGGTGTCTGATTTTACCTGGGAGCCACCGACTCCTACGCACCACGACACTATCCAGTTCACCAGTTCCTCGTATGATACTGATGGCTGGCTTACTGATTGGCAATGGGATTTCGGTGATGATTCGACAGCTACGGGCGAGCAGGTAACACACGTCTATGGAAATCACGCATCATATATGGTAACACTGATAGTGGAAGACAACCTTGGCGTTTGTGACACATCTCAGCAGGAAGTTGTTGTCACATTTATCTGCGGTGACGTTGACGACGACGGTTCGCAGCCAAACATCGCCGATCTTACTTACTTAGTCGCATACCTGTTCACTTCCGGTCCTCCTCCGCCTGTTATTGAAGCTGCCAATATCGACGGCGTTGTTGGTTCCGGTGGGCCAATAGATATTGCTGATCTTACGTACCTTGTGGCATACCTCTTCACTGGTGGACCGGCACCAGTGTGTTAGTCGCTACGAGGCAGTAAAATAATCTTCAGCCACCTCTCCCTGGGAGGGGTGGCCGAATATCACTACTCAGCAAAGGCAGGTCTGTTTTCAAGCTTGCTATTATCCCCCTCAGATTGGGTGACCTTCCCCGTTATGTGTCAGGTTGATTAGCACCTGACCTACGACTATCGGTACTGCTCAGGCAATGGTGTTACATGAGGTGCGATTTCCTGCCACAGCAAGTACTCCATCAAACTGTCTGACGGCACGAGGTCGATGGGGCGCATCATTATCTCTTCGTAGGCCAGCATGGATGTCAAGAGCAAGTAGGTGGTCCCGTCCCGCTGCCAAAGCAAGGACCGGAACAGATATTTGTCAATGTATGATTGATCGTTCTCCACTTCGGTTATGAGATAATAACCGTTCCCTTCGATCATCCCGTTCCCTGTGGCAGATGACTCGACGCTGATAGTGACAGTGGCTGGAGCAGCCGGTGCAAAGGTGGTATCCATCGGAAGCAAAAGCAGGATGCTGTCAAGGTACGTCTCTGAGATCGGAATGGTGGATGGCTGCCACCAAAGTTGTGCTCTCTTGTCGGAATCGGAGATGAGTGTCCACAGAGTGGCATTGGTAGAAGTGTGACCCTCTGGAAACCAGGCGCTTGCGGCGAAAGTGGAAGTGTGCCAGTTGGCTGGTTTGGAGAAAGAAATGTTCAGGCTGTCATTCTGATACACCCAGGGCAATGATGGATTGTCGTGTTTGGATTCCTGACCATGGCAGCAGATAGTGCGGGTGATGTCTTCCTGGATGTCGAAAAACTCGTCTGGCGTATTCATTCTTAGATTGATATTGCAGTCGGCAGTGAATTGGCGATTGGTCTCCTCGCAGTTCCATACGACGAATCGAGTTCGCACCATACCAGGATTGAGGGTCGCCTCCACATAGAAAGCACGATGACCGCCAATTTCCAACTCTCCCTCAATGCCGGACAAGGTGAACGGCATAGATGGTCCCCAGAAATTGAGCAGATGATTTTTCACGTAGTCAATCGTCACGGTACGATTAGAATCGGTCAATGGTCGCCAATGCAGGAAATACATGAGCCACTTCTTGTTCTGAAGTGTCATTGAACTTTTGCTGGCGTCGCACGATGAATGCACAACTTCCCAATGGTTGTCGATTGCTTGTAGGGATGTCAGGTCAATTGGCGGTTTACCTTGTTCCTCTGAGCACCAGGCCCCGGCTGCGATCACTGCCAATATTGCCATGATCATTAGAAACTGATATGATCGGATCGATCTGAATAAGATGTTAGTTGTCATAGTCCAATATCTCCTAAATTGAGGCGTCAGTGTCACGGTTTGTCCCGTTCAATACACTCAATATGCAATGATCTTTGCCAATTGGGAAGTACGTTTCCGTTCGATGGATTATCGAAACTAAAGACAGTCTCGACCTGCAAGACCACGTGGATCATGGATTGATGCCTGCAAAAAACAATTCGATGCCTGCTCCACAAGTACGAAGGGCGGTCAAACCTGACCACCCTGAAAACGTGTGCCATACCTATTGCTGCTAAAAGAAATCTATGGAGAAGGATCCTAATTGATCGTCGAGTTTGATGTCAATCCTGATGTCCACACTGTCAAATCCATCGGAAACGAACCGCCCGTCATCCTCCAGGAATCCCTGTCGGGATAAATAGGATTTGTAATCATCACCGGAAATACGAACCCCTACTGTCTGAGGAATACGCAGTCGCAAGTCGGAATCTTCCCCCAGAATACTAATACTAACTGCCGGCAATAGATCACCCAGTTTAAGATAAACCTTGGCATCGTTGGCATCCAGAGTCAGTTTTTGCAAAGGCGTTGTAGAGAAGTTCATATGCAAATCGGACTCGTCGCCCCGACATTCAAGCTCAAGAGGGACATCATTTGAAAACCGCAATGACCAGTCCTGTGGATCACCAGTATCAAATTGAATAGCGCCACCCAGATAGCCGCCGCTTCGGCTTACCATTTTGACATTGGCGACATCGGCGGTGATCTCAGAATTGATTCTTGGTTTACGTGTGAACTTGTCAAACTCGCCGTAGACCAGATCGCGGCCTGAATCGCGAATAGTCAGGTCAGTACCATCCAGATCGAGCGTCACGTTAAGTAACTTTACGTCGGAGTCGTTTTCCAGTTCAAATGATGATTCACCGAAGAAACTTGTGTCCTCGCCACCATAACTGCCAGACAGAGCGATGGCCAATCCCCCTACAAACAGCCCTACTGAGGTTAGATAGGAAATCAGCTTAACCCGTGACTTGGCGAAAATCTTCTCCAGCCCGACAGCAATCAACACTACCGGGAACCACAATAACAGATCAGCCCAGAAATTCGAGTTGATGGTTCCGGCGTTTTGCAGCAACAGCAATACACCGAGCAATACCAGAAACAGACCCCATCTGAAACGTGCCGGTGACATTAGATCGTCCCTCCATTGGTGCCATTGATTTTTTCCCCTGCGGCCCCATGTGGTTCCTCAAGAGTAGTTTTCTTGCGACCCGAGAATATCAACCACAGTCCGCCTACAACCAGAAGCCCCGGCCAGAATATGCCCATGTCGAACCAGTACCAGCTTTCCCGAAGTAACAGGACCAGCCCGATACCGATCAGGAAAAGTCCCGGTAGATATTTGTGCCATGACGCTGATTCGCGTTCGGCGTTGACTACTTCAACATCGTAGGGACGAACGGGGATAATCACCCAGGCGATGAGATAGGCGAAAAAGCCAACCCCGGAGGCGAAAAATAGCAATACGGCAAAGATGCGCAGAAGGGCCGGATCGAGATCAAAGTAATCACCCAATCCACCACACACGCCGCCGATGACCTTGTGTTCCGTTGATCGATACAGTCGCTTGCTCATAACCATTCCTCAGTAACGCTCTTTCTTCTCTGGTTTAATATACGGCCCTCGACATAAAAAGTTGTGCAGTCCTGCTACCGAAATATGGGCTATTTGGGGTCGATTCCCAGCCGACGCAGATAATCCCGGGCCATTCGCGGATGCCTCGAACCATCACGGTTCAGATATTCCTGCAGAGAATCGACTGCCTTATCGAAGGTCTCTTGATCCTGCCCACGAGCCAGACGGGCAACATTGTAGTGACTCTCAAGGAGTTTTCGTTCAACTCCTCGGGCACGGTCCAAGCTCTTCGTCTGAGAATTGAGCGAAAAAGTCAGAGATCTTTCCTTCTGGTCCAAGTCCTTCCACCGGGCCTCCAGCGAATCACGTCGTAGTATCCAACCCTCAAGATCAAGTTCATCCACATCGTCAAAAGTTCCCTTGGAGGCAACGCTCTTGTCAGTAGTTTCTGCATCACTGTCCAGATTCATCGGTACTGCTGTTTGAGTTTCCAATCCCGCCGCCGTTGCGGGTCGGGTGGCCTTTTCTCTGGCTATCGTTTTCTGGCTAGCTCCGACTTCAACCGAAGGCGTCGAAGCTTCCCCTATCTTCGAAGGAGCTAATTGGTCTGCGCGGTCTTCGACAACAGGGGACTTTTCCTGTTTAGACTGATCTTCAGCCTGATCCCGGCCACCGGGAGGGTCATCCAGCCTACGCTGTGGGTCATCCAGCCCACGCTGTGGGTCAGCTACCGGAACACCGTCAACCACATAGGACACCTCAGCAGCACGGCCACCCCGGATGAAAACCTCGCCCTGACTGTTAGTCACAACCCCCGAAACCTCGGTAAGCAATTCATCTACCGTTGCCGGTTGTGACTCTGACTCTTCCGCCTTCTTGGGAGCAGAACGCTGGATAGTCTCTTCCTGTGGAGTCTTCGTTTCCGGAACCTGATCGGCAACCTCGTCACTGCGACCGATATCATCTGCCCCATCCTCAATTGCAGTTGGGGGTTCATTGGTCCCCGGACCCTTTTTGTCGGACAACGTTTCAATTGACGGTTTGTAGATAAAACCGTCCTTATCCGGGCCATAGATATCTGTCTGGTGCAACCCAATGAAGGTAAGCACCGCAATAGACGCAGCAGCAGCAGTGATTTTCCAGCTCAGTCCGAACCAATCCGACGACTTTTCCGTGGATGTTTTCTCATCGCGAGAGTCTGCTTCAACTCGTTCCTGAATTCGACGGACCGACTGCTCCCAGTATTCATCGTCACTCAATCTCGAATGCTCCTCGACCACAACATCCAGTTTATCCAACTGGGCAAGTAAATCTCGGCATTTCTCGCATTGTTCGAGATGCTCGCGCATTGCCTGCTCCTCATAGGGAGGCAGTTCGCGGTCGTGATAGGCTGAGATTCGGTCGTGATAGTAACCGTGATCCATATCAATTCCCAATTTGAGAAGCGAGCTTTCTCACTCCATACTACAACAGATCCTTAAGTTCATCCAACAAAAGTTGCCGGGCACGATAGAGCCGTGAATCGACCGTCCCGGGTGGTATTTTCAGCGCAACGGCAATGTCGGTATAGCTCATTTCTTCAATGTGTCGCAACACAAAGACAGTTCGATATTTCACCGGCAGAGCTTTCACGGCCTTCTGAAACCGGCGCTGTCCTTCCGAATCAAGCAGCTGCTCCAACGGCCCGAGATCAACCGCCTCTGGATCGTAGCCTTTCTCCTGCAACGAGTCCAGCGACTCTTTGCGTTCCTCGCGCTTGATGACGTTGTAGGCGGTGTTGCGGGCGATAGTTGCCAGCCAGGGGTAGAAATCGTACCCGATTTCGAACTTTCCCAGCGCCCGATAAGCTTTAACAAACGCTTCCTGCACAACATCCTCCGTGGCATCAAAAGACCCGACCAATCCGTAGACAAACCGAAACAGCCGCTTCTGATGACGTCGAATCAACTGTCCGAAAGCAACCTGATCGCCATCCTGGGCCGCTTCTATCAGGGTCTGTTCGGCTTTTTTCTCCTCCAAACGTATTACAGACGAAGGGCTGTTTTCTTCCCCGGTTCTTTCACTCACGGACGATTTCTTTCACCAAGCAGACGCAACAGCAGGATTTCCAACGCCATCTTGGGTTTCATCGTTCCCCCCCTGAGGTCAGCATCGCAAGTCGCCATGTCGATCAGAATTTGCTCCAGATAGTCGTTGTCAAAGAACCCCGCCTGCTGGCGGAAACGAGTCGTCAGGAACCTCCGGTTGCCTGGCAATGGATGACCATTCTTGACAAGATATAGGAACAGGAAATGGCTCATTACCAGAGAACATATTGCCACCGGGGATTTTCCCTCAGTAACCAGAGTGTCAAGCATCTTCAAAGCTCGGGGTGTTCGCCCTGCTACCACCTGGTCAGCCAGTTCGAAAATATTGTATACTTCGTAGCCGGTTGTAATAGCTCGAACATCGTCCGTTGTCACTGTCTCGCCGGGATTCTTGAAATCACGCAACTTGGCCAGTTCCGCCTCAGCTCCACCACTGTGGCCGCCAATCAATTCCACCAGCAGCTTTAGAGCTTCCGGTTCGATGTCGATGTCTTCCTTTTTGAGCCCCGATTTTATTCGCGTTGCAACAGCCCGAACCGAAAGACGACCAAACTCTACAACCTCTGTCACTTTGGTGATCTTTTTGATAAATGCAGAGCTTTTCCTGGGCATCCTCGCCGACGGAGAACTGAATATCACTACTCTATTCGGGTCAGGCGGGTCGAGTAGTTTCAAGATACGGTCAACCTCGGTCGGCTTGAAACTCTGAAATTCTGAGATACCGAACACCTGCCGTTCACCGAGCATAGGTAGATTGGACAACTCGGCGATCAGATCGACACATCGGGTTCGTCGCCCGTTAATCTTGCGATAGTTAGTACTGAGTTGACGATCAGGCAGGAAACTGCGGGAGATATATTTCTCGGCCTCAATAATCCGGAAATCTTCCACGCCAAAAAGATAGTAGGCTGGCTTGAATTTTCCAGCGTCTATGGCACGAGCTAGGTCAGGGGGTTTGAGCATGGCAACTTAAGATAAAGCCGTCGCCACAGGTCGGTCAATCAAAAAGGGCTTCGAAGTCTGAGTTACCTGCAGATGGTGTCCAGTCGAGAGAAAAACGATATTTCTCGCGGTAGTCCTTGGCTTTGTCCAATAGATCAGCGAACTTGTCCGGGAGATCATCACGCAGGTTAACGCCGTTTACAATGCGCAGGTTGCAACCAAATATCTGATAGGTTTGGTTGGGAAAGTACTTCTGGTTGCCGTCGATGAACTCAAGCAGTGCCAGCAACGCCGCCAGATCGCCATGGTCATTGTCTACGGCGGCAAAGGGAGCTTTGAATTTGATCCCTACTTCAGGGATATGAAACGACACGACCATCGTCTTGTCGGGGCAGTCGTGGTTATCGGGCAGGTCATGTGAACCAAAGTAACATTCCATGCCGGGCTCTGATGCAACGTCTGTGCCCTTCCCCTGTTCAGAAATTAGACATTGCGGGACAAGGAGTTATGAGGATGGCAGGCGCTATCTCAACTGGGGGGTGCAATCTGGTTCATAGATTTGAGACTGATACTGGTCAGCCTTGACTATGGAACGTCAACAGGGAGAAGTTTAACTTCCACAAGAATCGACATACCGGCGCCATTATCGGTGAGCAATTGAGACATAATCAAGGTATCGGTGGACCGATCCAGAGCAAAAAGTCCCGACGGATTCTGACTCTCAATACACGCTACACACAATTCTCCCAATGGATCAGAGGCATCAACTGTCAGCCGTATTCTATCTTCGAGTACGTACCGACCCGAAGATTCGCAGATACAGAAATCCGTCATGTTATCGGTATCAACATCCAGAATCCACTTCTGATCTGTGAATACCCACAGTATCCGCTGTTCCTGCTTAACGCCACTGCCGCCTTCGTCTGTTCTCGAATACCAACCATAATAGTAACCGGCCAAGGATGGGGGTGGTTCAATTACCGTGATTCGGACCAAAACAGAGTGCACGTCTGATGTGTCGGAATTCCCGGCGGCATCATAAGCCACACACTGTATCTGGTGCGTCGTGCTGTCGTCAACCGAGTCACATATCCAGGTGTACGACCAAGGCGTAATGAAATCAGTGAAGTGAAGCGAGTCATCTATATAGAATCCCACTTGCGTGATGCCCTTGTTATCAGTTACATCTACTGTAATGATAACCGAATCTTGGGTAGAGGTTCCGTCGGTGGGCATTACTTCCAAGATAGATGGTGGAGTCCTGTCGGTGACCCGAACCAGCATTGAATGAACTTCTGAACTGTCGGAATTCCCGGCGGCATCATAAGCCACACACTGTATCTGATGCATCGTGCTGTCGTCAACCGAGTCACAAATCCAATTGTACAACCACGGTTCGAGTGTGTCTGTGAAGTACAACGAGTCGTCAATTATGAACTCCACTTGCGTCACACCCTCGTTATCAGAAACATAGACCATTATGCTCACCCAATCCAGAACCGAAACGCCGTCGGGCGGTGTTACCTCAGAAATAACAGGAGGAGTTGTGTCGGTATCGACTGGATTGTCGTCGTCTCCACATGCGGCCAGCCATAGACATAGGGTTAGCAGTGTAAGAAATAGCAGAACAAATCTACACATATCGGAATCTCCTTGCGCAAGTGTCCATCACACTCCTCTCAAAATATAGCCCCGAGATTCCTATTGAGCAAGGCTGAAGGTAGTGGGTCAGTTTGATTCTTTTTGCTCCAGCAACTTCACGATGTCCTCAATACTCCAAAGATGATCGGTTACTCCGGCTTCCATAGCTGGCGATACTCTCAGGCTCTTGTGAACACGAGCAAAGTTATAGTGCATGAAGTGTAGGGCAACGGCGTGTTCAAGATTCTCGACCTTCTTACTAAAGGCATTGGTCAACCGAGTAAACCGACGCATAGACATTCTCATTGTTAGATTCTGTCGCTCGACATAAGAGGTTGAGATATGCTCTTTGATAGGCTTGCCCGTGATCTTTTGCCGTTTTGTCTTTGTGACCACTGGTGGGCTGTACCTGCCCGCCCCCGAGTCTTCTTTACCGTACATCTTGACAAGACTTGCATAGTCAATGTTGGCTCCAAAGGCACCCTCTACGGCTTCCAGATAAGCCTTAAGGCCGTCTGTGGTCAGCTGCACCCTATGGCTCAAGCGGTCGGCCAGATCGTTCATAAAGATGTTGGCATACTCAGCATTGCGTAGACCTACTAACCAAGATACTATCAGCTTGGACTCTGGATCAATGGCGGTCCAAGTCCAGATGTCGCCATAACCGAAAACGTCTTTCTTGTCTTCGGGTACGTTCTTCTTCTTGGCATAGCAGAACGACCAAATCTCGTCACACTCGATCCGGTTGCAGGTTAGATTGCGGAGCGCCTTGTCCTGATACTCGGCACATACTGAGCCGATTTCGACAAGAAGCTTTGTAACCGTGTTCTTAGCCACGCCGGTCATACGTACGGTCGAGCGGATGGAGTT
Source organism: Candidatus Zixiibacteriota bacterium (assembly GCA_019038695.1). NCBI lineage: Bacteria > Pseudomonadati > Candidatus Zixiibacteriota > Candidatus Zixiibacteriota bacterium. Next base: position 26,287 of record JAHOYZ010000043.1, on the reverse strand, counting down.
TCCCTCCACTAAGGCCGCGATGACCTGAACTCTTTTCTGTCTGTTTAGCTTATTCATACTGACCTAATATACGTGAGCGGTCAAGCAATGTCAAGTGTTTTCTTGGACTTCCGCTCTGGCGCTTGTGTATTGTGGTACAATGGGTTAAGCGGATTTACGACAAATACCGTGAGAAAACTTTACATGTAGTGTAAAGTTGTTATTGACAGACGCGGTCAAGTGGCGTATATTGTCGATAACATGAGAGTGGACTACGCAGATCCTGAGTGGGAGCGCCTTGCAACTGATGCCAGCTATCTCGGGAAATGGCATCCGGCGGTGATACAGAAGTACCGTGAGGTGATTTTGTACCTACAGATCATGAGAGACCGACGTTCCTTATATGACTGGAAAGGTCTTCAGTGTGAGAAACTCAAAGGTGAGAAGAATCGCCACTCAGTGAGATTGGATCGGAGATGGCGAGTCTACTTTGCAGTAAAGAAAATTGAAAAGGCAGAATGTGTAGTCATTCTAAAGATAGGGAAACACTAATGCCCCATAGTGTCGTACCAGAAGCATTTCCGCCCGGCAGGTTCATCCAGCGTGAACTTGACGCTCGCGGATGGAAACAAGTGGACTTAGCCCAGATAATGGGTGTAGCCACTCGTGTCGTTAGCGAATTGGTTAACGGGAAGCGGAAGATCACTCCCAAGACAGCCCAGGAGCTTGGAGACGCATTTAATATCCGTGCAGAAGAATGGCTGAACTTGCAGGCTGTATATGAACTGGCGAAAGAGCGGCTCCCTAAAAACGACGTCCGAAAGAGGCGCTCACGATTATGGCACCTTGCCCCAATAAGGCACATGATAAACAGGGGGTGGATTGTTGAAACGCCAAACATCGAGTTTATTGAAGCCCAGATTAAGCAATTCTATAAGAAAGATGCTTTGGGAGAGAAGATGACAATCTCCTGCGCTTCCCGGAAATCAACAGACTATGGGGAACTTACTAAGGAGCAAGAAGCCTGGCTCCAAAGAACATGGAATATAGCAGAGGCCATCCCCATAGAGAAACGATATTCGCAGAAGTCGTTTAAGCGACTATTTGAGGAAATCACGCTCTTATTCCATGAACCCGAAGAGATAAGGCGAATACCTGAAATCCTGGCTCGATACGGGATACGATTTTTAGTCGTTGAGTATTTGCCGAGTTCTAAGATTGATGGTGTCTGCTTCTGGCTATCAAAGCGAGATCCCGTCATCGCATTGACAATGAGATATAATCGGATTGATTGGTTCTGGTTTACGCTCTGCCATGAACTTGCCCACATCTTGTATGGTGACGGGCAAGAATCGGAGGCGAACGTAGACATATCATTGGTTGGCACTGGTGCACAGCACACAGATGAAAAGCAGGAGGATGAAAAAAGAGCCGACAAGTTTGCAGAGAATTGGCTTGTGGACCAAGAAGAACTCGCGGGCTTCGTCAAGCGCGTGGCACCGATCTTTACTAATGCATCTATTTCGAGTTTTGCAAGGGGGTTGGGCGTTCACCCTGGGATTGTTGTCGGGCAATTGCAGCACAAGGGAATAATCAGATATAGTCAGGGCAAAGATATGTTGATTAATGTCAGAGACATAGTAACTGAATCGGCTCTAACAGATGGTTGGGGTTGCGTTCTAACGGAATGAGGAGATGCCGAAGTGAGCTACAAAAAACAAATGCGGAGAATCGCACGCGAGTTTGAACAACAGACGGGGAAACTCGAATATACGACCAAGGAGGTTGCGCGATGGGCAATTGAGAACGGGAAATGGAGGGCACAGGACACCGTTCTCATAAAACGTTGTGCTGATGATTTAGCTGACGCTCTACGTGAACAGTACATGACAGACCCCCAAGGTCGCAGACCCCGTGTGAAACATGCACTAACTGAGAAGAAAGGAAAATCTCAATACACCCTCTGGGTGGACATACGACGTGCAACACCAAGTCAGATTCACTTGGCATTGCAGCAGCGGCGGCGTCAGGTCGTAGGAGAGTGCAAACAAATAAAGACCGACTTGGATAGTTATAACCAGAATTACAATACCGGTGAGCAGATTGACATAGTATTTGATTTCACGGATGATCTAAGAGAACTTGACTCCAAGGTTACCGTCAAGGGGACTTCCGCCAGCGCGCCAAAGCGGCCTTCCGAGCGCTTCGACGACGTTCTTCGGCAGTCAGCTTCTTAGCTCTGGCTTTACCGCCCTTGAGGCCACCTAATCGACCGAGTGCAACAGCCGCTGGATTCTTGCCGTCGTCAACCTCTGGCTCTTCCTCTGGCGGGTCTTCGTTGGTCGCTTGGTCAACGATCCCTGCTGCCAGTTCGTTAACGTCTGGCTTCTTCTTTTTGCGTGACCGCTTTTGCATGCTGAAGTATAGCCAGTGCGGGAAGATTTGTCAAGGTTAGAACTCAAATGGGTAATTCAAACTGACCCACTACCAGGCTGAAAGCACGCTGACCCACTGCCAGAGAACAGGCGATGCTTATTGAAGGATAAGGTATTTGAGAAAACGGGACAACACCCACAATTTCCTATAATTCTCCGTCCAAAGGGTTGCGTTTTGGGGCACAATAGCATACTATCAGCCTCATATATTAATGAGCCGTTTGTGAAGCGATTCACAAATGGGTCTTCGACATCAGTCTTGGTGATAAGTTTTGTTGGTTTGCCGGACGATGGCGAAGACGACACCTATGCGGAGGAAGGTTTCGATGCCCCTGAAGATTTCCGCTAAGACGATGAATGACCAACTGCGCCACAAGATCGATGAGATAGCTGGTGATGCTGTGGCCCGATGTATGCAATGCGGCACCTGTTCGGCCTCGTGTCCGATGAACACGCAGGCCACATCTGCTCCGCGCCATGTAATGCACCTCATCCAGTTTGGTCAGGCCGAGGAACTAAAGAAGAGCAACATGGCCTGGCTGTGTGCTTCCTGTCACACCTGCGAGGTTCGCTGCCCGCGCGGTATTGATATCCCGGCGGTAATGGAAGCTCTCCGGCAGGTTCAGTTGCGCGACAATGTCGACAAGGTTGGACCGGCTGAAATGAAGCCCGAGGATACCATAGACCTGCCGACGATTGCGATGGTGGCCGGTTTTCGTAAGCTTTCTTCATGAGCCATCCGGTTATCGGTGAGAACGATTTGTTTGGTGTGACTGCAAGTAGATTGAGGTAAAATATGAAGATAAGCTATTATCCTGGATGCACGCTCAAGACCAAAGCTGCCAACCTCGAACATTCCGCGCTGGCCTCATTGAAGGCACTCGGAGTTGAGGTCGAGGAACTGGAGCGGTGGAATTGTTGCGGTGCTGTATATTCGTTGGCTGATGACGATTTGATTCATCTGATTGCTCCGGTGCGTGATTTGATTCGCGTCAAAGAGAGCGGTCATGACACCGTGCTGACCCTGTGCTCTATGTGTTACAACACGCTGGCGCGAGCCAATCGTCTGATGAAAGAAGACGAGGTAAAACGTGGCACGATCAATGACTTCATGGATGAAGAACCCGACTACGCCGGTGAAGTGAAGGTAGTTCACATGCTGGATTTCCTTCGAGACGAAATTGGTTGGGACAAGGTCAAGGCGGCTCTGAAGAAACCGCTCGATGACTTGGCGGTTGCGCCGTATTACGGTTGTACGTTGCTTCGTCCGAAAGAAGTCGCACTTGACCGCCCGGATCGTCCCAGTGTTTTCCACGAGTTCCTTGAGGCAATAGGTGCCAAAGTGGTTGATTTTCCTTCGGCGACCGAATGCTGCGGATCATACCAGGTGTTGGGCAGTCCGGAGGTGGCGTTGAAACTCTCACACGATATCCTGAGTGATGCGACAACCAATGGTGCTGAAGCACTGGCGTTGACCTGTCCGTTATGTGACTACAACCTCGGACATCGTCAGGAGAAGATGCTCAGCTCTATCGAGGATGCGACTGAAGTCCCGATTTACTATTTCACGCAGTTGCTGGCGGTGGCGCTTGGAGTGCCTGCCGATGAAGACCAGTTCAAACTTAATCGGGATGTTTCGTTGAACCTCCTCAAAGAGAAACAACTGGTGTGATGGGGTGGAAATCATGAGTACGACAAGAACAATAATTGACATAGATATCATGAGGATCAAATGAGTACGGCAACCCAAGTTTCCTCGGCAAAAGCCGAGACGAAGATGATTCCCATTTACATCATGGGAAAACGGTACGAGGTGCCCGAGTCGCTGACGATCATGAAGGCGATGGAGTATGCCGGTTACAAGTACATCCGCGGTTGCGGGTGTCGCGGCGGCATTTGCGGTGCCTGTGCTACAGTGTATCGCGTTCCCGGTGACTACAAGATTCGGGTCGGGCTGGCTTGTCAGACGGTAGTCGAGCCGGATATGTATCTGACCCAATTGCCATTCTACCCGGCTAACCGCGCTATGTATGATTTCAGCGTACTTGAAGGCAAGGCCGAAGAAATCTTCTCTCTCTATCCGGAGCTGTTCCGCTGTGTGGCCTGCAATGCCTGCACCAAGGTCTGTCCGATGGACGTGCAGGTGATGGACTACATCGCCACCTTGAAACGAGGCGATATCGCCGCTGCGGCCCAGATTTCGTTCGACTGCATCCAGTGTGGTTTGTGTGCCAGTCGGTGCATGGGGGAACTTCCCCAGTACCACATCGCTCAACTGGCTCGTCGTATCAATGGTGCGCTTCTAGCTCCTCGCGCCGAACATCTGGTCAATATGGTCGCTAAGATTGAGACCGGACATTTCCAGAAAGGGCTTGATGAGCTTAAGGGGATGGATGAAGACACGCTCAAGAAGGTTTACACTGAGCGCGAGATGGAACCGGCTACCGGGGAAGAAGAGTGGGCGCCACAGGATAATACGTACCTGTGAGCCAACAACCGTGATGTGAAAGAAGGACTGTAATGCCATATCCAGAAGAACTAAAGAAGCTTATCAAGGTTGTCGAGAGCACTCGCGCTGAGCGCGTGGAGCGCAAGAAGGCCAACGAGGAAGTGCCATTTCTGAGCCTTGATGAGCGCCATGAGATGCTCAAGAATCATCCCGACGTCAAAGAAGAAGGTCGTCGGGAAGTCCAGGTTGGTCCCAGTAAAGGGTACCGTATTGCCCATGAAATAGCTGACCTGCTCGAAGCTACCAGTCGGGTCGATCCGGCTAAGGTGGATCTGGGCAAAGTTGACATCGAGACGGATGTGCTTATCATTGGTGGCGGCGGAGCCGGAACATCGGCCGCTCTGCTGGCGCAGGAGCATGGCGCCAAGGTCGTTATCGCTACTAAGCTGCGTCACGGCGATGCCAATACGATGATGGCTGAAGGCGGCATCCAAGCCGCTACAAAGGGCCACAAGGATTCACCGTATTTTCATTATCTCGATATCATGGGTGGCGGTCATTTTAAGAACACGCCCGAATTGGTCGAAACCCTGTCCCAAAAGGCTCCCAGCGTGATCAAATGGCTGGAAGGATTGGGTTGTGGGTTCTCGAAAACTGATGATGGCACCCTCAAGACTATTCATGGTGGTGGTACGTCACGAAAACGGATGCATTATGCGGCCGACATCACCGGCGCAGAGATGATGCGCACCGTGCGAGACGAAGCTCGTAACCGTTCGGCCGATATCAGAGTTATCGAGTTCGCTCCTGCCGTCGAGTTGATTCTCAACGAACACGGTCATTGTGCTGGCGCTGTCCTGTACAATCTCGAAACGGAAGAGTATATGGTTGCCAAGGCCAAGGCGGTCATTATGGCTACCGGAGGGTGTGGCCGTCTGCACATTCAGGGTTTCATGACCACCAACCATTATGGCGCTACCGCTGATGGCATCGTCATGGGCTACCGAGCGGGCATACCGATTTGTTTCCTGCACACAGTGCAGTACCATCCGACCGGAATCGTTTTCCCGGAGCAGGCGGAAGGTATTTTGATTACTGAAAAGTTCCGTGGCTCGGGTGCGAACCTGGTTAATATCGAGGGTAACCAGTTTGTTAACGAGCGTGAGCCGCGTGATGTTGAGGCTTCCGCCATCATCAAGGAATGTCTTGGCAGCGGCAAAGGCGTACCGACTCCGACCGGCAAGCTCGGTATCTGGCTTGATTCGCCGATGATTGAAATGCTTTCCGGTGAGGGTACGGTCGAACGCGAATTCCCTGGCAAACATATTCTGTATGAACGTTTCGGTATCGACATCGCTAAAGAACCGATGCTTATCTATCCGACTCTGCACTACCAGAATGGTGGCTTGGAATTCAAACCAACAGCGGACACCTGTGTCCCGGGACTATTTGTTGCCGGTGAAGCTGGTGGCGGCACCCACGGCGAGAATCGCCTGATGGGTAACTCGTTGCTCGATATTATGGTCTATGGCCGTATTGCCGGAGAAAGCGCTGGTAAATATATCCAGGGTGATGCCAAAGACGGCAAGCTGAGTCTCGATCATGCTGTGAAGTACAACGCGGAAGTAGACAAGGCCGGAGTAGCTGATGGACGTGTGGCGCCGATGCTATTACCAGACTACACCGATCCGGCGGTGCGCGAGAAGCAGCTTACATCCCATTATGTGGGGACGATGCGATAGACCGCCGATAGACAATTGCACACTATGAAGGCCGTGACCCGAGAGGGTCGCGGTTTTTCTTTTTTGTCCTGATCACGATGAGTGAAACATCTATGCGAAGAACTACGTAAATGCAAGGTAGCCAACTCATAAAGGACAATCTGTTTCAACGGAGGAAACCATTGTGAATCATGTCTATAACGAAAACGGAAATGGTGTCGGAGTGCTCTCCTGCTGGTTCGTTGTTGCCCTGGTACTGGTATGTCTTACCCCGGGTCAATCGGCTCTGGCTCAGGACATCACTGTCGATGCCAAGTCCCAGGCGGAGATCATCGACAGCATTACGGCCACACTTAACTCTACCTATGTTTTTCCTGAAGTAGCCGCGGAGATGGAGCAATACATTCGCAAGCAGTACAAGAATAAAGCGTATAAGGACATAAGCAATCTCGGTGAATTCACCGAGGCTCTGACCACCGATCTGCGCGAAGTATGCCATGACAGGCACTTGAGTGTTTTCTATGTCAGTCCGGAACGACTGGCGCAAATCGAGTCGGATACCAACAAAGCAGAAAACGAACGACTGGATTTTATGTACTCGGAGTACAATAATTTCGATTTTGTCAAAGTCGAGCGTCTACCTGGGAACGTTGGCTATCTCAGGCTCGACGGTTTCAGTGGTTACCCTGAGGCGGGGGAAACGGCCATTGCGGCTATGGCCTTTGTGGCAAACTGCGATGCGCTGATAATTGATTTGCGGGAAAATGGAGGTGGTCATCCGGTCATGATTCAATTGCTCACGAGCTATTTCTTCAATGAGCCGGTCCATCTCAACAGTTTCTACATTCGTAAGTCTGACTCTATCCATCAGTTCTGGACACACAACTGGGTTCCCGGCAAGAGGATGACCGATATCCCACTATATGTGCTGACGAGTAGCTACACATTCTCCGGCGCAGAGGAATTTTCGTTTAACCTTAAAAATCTGGAACGTGCCACTCTAATAGGGGAAACAACCGGCGGTGGCGCACATCCTTGTAATAATGAGCTGTACGCCAACCTCAATGTGCAGCTTAAGGTTCCCTTCGGGCGTGCCATTAATCCAATCACCGGCACCAACTGGGAAGGCACCGGAGTCGAACCGCATATTGCCGTTGCCGCCGATGACGCCCTGATGACCGCACGTGTCGAAGCGATGAATAAGATTAAAGAGAACCCTCGCGACGAACGAACGTTACCAATCCTTGATTGGCACATCGCAGGACTCGATGCGCAACTGAATCCCATTGAAGTAGACGAGGCCATATTGTTGGAGTTCGTTGGTGATTATGGCCCCCGACACATTACTCTCGAAGACGGTGTCCTTTACTACCAACGGGACGAACGCCCGAAGTTCAAGATGACTCCGATGACCGAGGACACTTTTTGGTTTGAGAAATTGGATTACTTTCGCATGAAGTTTATTCGTGACGAAGCTGGGCAGGTAGTAGAGGTCAACGGTCTTTACGACAATGGTCGCGTTGATCGCAATCCACGCGATTAAGAGTTCTACGCTATAGTCTCTCAAAGGTTGAGTGGTCCCCCGCTTGGGGTTTTCAACAAACCCCTTGAGGTGGGATCCGTAGGCCAGACAAGAATTGCCCTGTACCCGCATTCCCCCCGTAATTCCTGATTGACAAGAACCATAATGGCCGGTTTAATACAGGCAGTGGAAAGTGTAGATGCCCCCGTAGCTCATCTGGATAGAGCATCGGTTTCCTAAACCGAGGGTAGCAGGTTCGAGTCCTGCCGGGGGTACTTAAATTGATTCTGACGCCCTTCAGCTATCAAGTTGAAGGGTGTCTGGTATGTGGGACAAAGGTTTATACCATCCGACGAGCAGTTCGATAGTAGAGACTGCAACAACTGTCGCTTCTCAGCCGTCTTGCGCTCTAAGTACAGTGAATGCGCCATCTTTGAGAGTTCTAATATCTCGACGGCTTGATCGATATAATTCCTGTCTGACTGACCGAGTTTCTGAATCTGATGGGCAATTCCGTTCTGCTCATCTCGCCAAGAGGCGGAGACACGCCGCCAGTATTCCTCGTCGATCACTCCATCAAGTCGGTCTTCGTAAGCCCGATCAAGACGGGATTGCAGTTCTCTATCACGCTTTCGCAGACGTAACAACTCCGAGTCCCGAAAAGTTGTCTCATCTTGATGGCTGTCCTTCAGCGCCTGAACAATATCTCCAACAGTCCCATCATCTATTTCAACAGCCTTGAGCACATCCATCATGCGCTGGTCGAGGACTTCCTCACGAACCCAGGGATGATTGCATGGACCACGTGCCTGAGTGCAGTGGTAGTAGATATATTTCCCCTTCTTGAGTTCTCCGACAAGGGCACATCCACAGTGCTCGCATTTCAGAAGTCCTCGGAACAAGAACTCTCTCCTGCCTGACTGCTGTCTGGGAGCAGATGTGAGTACGGCCTGGACGCTATCGAACAAGCTCTTTGATATGAGAGGTTCGTGCTGACCGGGGTACGTCGTTCCCTTCCAGACGAACTCTCCCAAATAGAATCGGCGCTTAAGAGCAGCTTCAACCATGCTTTTTGCTAACTTCCTCCCTTTGGCCGTCCGCCATCCTTCCTCATAAACCTTGTCTCTCAAACTGGCCAGCGAGTAGTTGCCACTCGAGTACAGCTGATAGAGCCGCTTGATTAGTGGCGCGTATTTCTCATCAGGGACAATAGACTTGCCTATTGGATCGTTGCAGTAGCCGAAGGGAGCTTTGCCTGGATATTCGCCTTGCTCAGCTTTCTCACGCATCCCCTTCTTCACTTCTTCCGAGAGGTTGTCGATGAAGCTCTTGGCCAGTAAGACCTTTATCCCATGAACAAACTTTGCGTGCGACTGACTGTTCTTGCTTATAACCTCGTTTTCCTTGACCAGATGGAGTTCAAGGTCCAACGCTTCGAGAAGTACATAGTCTCTGAAGTTACGATATAGTCGGTCGGTCTTCTCAACCAGAATGCAGCGCACGTCGCTCTGTGCGTTGAGGTATTCTACCATCCTGCCAAACTCAGTGCGGCCGGATGATTTCGCCGTCTCTACTTCCGTGAATTCCTGAGTGACCTGAAAATCATGCTTGTTGGCATATTCGATCAGTAGCTTGTGTTGGGCTGGAATCGAAAAGCCCTCTCGCTCCTGCTCCTTGGAGGATACACGCGCATAGATAACGGCTTTCATCGCTTCTTGCCTCCAGACTTGAGTAGCTTCCGGATGTGGTACTCGTGTATCTTACTGGGCAGCGCATGGCCATTGAGCCAACGGCTAACTGTCACGAAAGCCACTCCCAGCAGCTCCGCAAGCTCCTTCTGCGTAATCCGATTCTCCAATCGATAGCTCTCAAGTTCTGAGATCAAATCGTTCATACCTCACAATATATCGTCGTATATCCCTCAAGTCAAGCCTTACTTTGGTATTTCTTCAGGAATTGTGCAACCTCGCCTGGAGGAATGCCCTCGCCTTTGAAGCCAGGCTTGTTAGCGAAATCGATTTCCCCAAGAACTTCTCCCACTTTGTGGCTATCCAGCATACCATAGGTCAATAGTGTAGTCGCCACATCCTTATGTCCCAGATTCTGACTGACAGCTTTGTATTGTTCCGGTGTTATGCAGTGTCTACCAGCTAACTGAATCGCAGCACGCCTGAATGCGTGCGGAGCGAAGTAGGGTAGTCCAGCTGCCAATGATCGTCGCCGAAGAATCTCCCGGATCGCGTTGCCGCCAGACCACTGCACTGGCTCTACACCAGAGGCTACAAAGGTGTATCCTCCCTCCACCTGACCCGTCTTTGTTTTGGGGAAAAGCGGATCAGTTGGCTGAAAGCCCTTCGTTTCCGATAGATACTCTACCCAACTCACGACATATTCAGTGAGCGTATCGCTAAATCCAAAAAGACGGGTCGTAATCGACTCACCAAACTTCGTCTTTACTCCCAGCCTTGGGTCCTGGTGAACGGTCAGGCTGTCAAGCTCAACACACGCGAGCGTCAATGTGCAGATCGCAGTATATCGCATACCAGCCAATAGCAGAAACGCCACAAGAGCACGGTCACGCTGGTCAATGTCGTTCTGAACATCAATGGAACCTGTCAATCCGATCACATAATCCAAATCAGGGAACTTGCGAGGACGGGGAGCCAAAGCAGCTCTCACCGTCTTCTTGTCGAGTGACAGATAGGAAACCGCATCAAGACTGATCTGGGACTTGTACCCAGGTTGACCGGCTAACCACTTGAAATAGACTTTGAGGTGTCTGATCGTTTGGTACACCGTAGCGGTGGACAGCGGTTTTCCACTGCGGCGTTTCTCGTTCAGCCACCGCTTGAAGCCAGTCGCCTGCCGCTCACAGAATATCTTGAAATCTGCAGACTCAGTATAGTCTTCGAAGACACAGATCGCACGTTCAACTGATCGTATCGTCGATTCGGTGCACCCTTCCGCCTCTTTCAGCCATCGAAAATAGCGTCGCTTCGTCTTCTCGTTTGATGGATTGGCTCTCATGCTAACATCCTTCCGTTAAGTCAGTATTACAAGGGGGTTGGTTAGTACCATATAATCCCTTTCTTGCTTGTTGGAATTGCACGGTCCAAATCCCCTGTAACAGACTCCGATGCGTACCGAATTGCACCAGTTTCGCTCCACAAGAGTCGCACTTTCCAGTAACCAGAACCTGCTCATCGTCCTTGCCGACAACCTTCCCGGTGAACTCAAAACCTAAACTTTCGGCTTCAGACCACCGTCCAGATTGACACCTGAGGCAGAACATCTGGCCTGGTTGGAGAGTATGCCTTCGGCTCTTTCGCCTGTTTTCCAGAAAAGAGCGGACTGCGCTGCCGAGGAATAGCATCGGTCGCTGGGTCTCGTCGATTGGGGTCATCCCGGCCTTGTGCCAGTTCTGTATGGTTCGTATGTATGCTCCAAGGAGATCGGCCAACTCTGCCATGGTATAGCAGTGCCGACGCCTAACCCTGCTCGCCTGAAAGTGTCGTTTTCGTGTCGCCATTGGACTCCTGCTCACGCCAATCACGGAGAAGTTGGAAGAACGTCTGAAGATTTTCGCAAGCTTCCCGGTACTCGTCTGCAGAAAGAGACTGTCCGAGAAACGCAATGCCGGGTTCCTTCCGACAAGAGCCACCGTCCTTACGGACTGGCTCGGTCGTCGGATCGGCCCGATTGGTGGAATCTTCGTGTAAGTCAACTCTCGCCATTGACGTGCCACATTACAGAAGAGCCAGGAAGGCAGGTTTGGCAATGAAGTCACCTTCCTGGTTCTCGACCTCAGGGGTCTATAGCCTGATTAGTCGCCAAACCTTGCGGTCTTCATGGCTAATGGCGAAAAAACACGGGGGATAGAGGATTATGCCCAGGAAAGTAAGTCCAGGGCAGAAGCAACACACCTAAGTGACTATGAATCAACCTATATCAATTTGAAGATTTCGTGAGATTTTTCAGAGCGGGTCGGTGAATTATCACGCACCGTTGCTGTAGGATGCGTCGACAAGCTGGAATTTCGGCCGATAGGCGTTGACCTTTCTGTATTTATGGAACGGGTCATCCTCAAGGCCGATAGCTACTCTGAGAAGTTTTCTGATGTCCTTCATGGCAGCCTTGGCCGTATCGCGGGTAGTCTGTTCAATATCCACTGAATATGATATCTCTCCCCGCTTAGCCATGGTTTTCAGTACGACCCACCGCGTGTTAGGTTTATCGACACTACGGCCGTCCGCAAAGCCCAACTCAGCATATGTGTAGGTCTCACTAACCGAACGCGCCGCAATGGACACCGAATGATGTGATACGAACGTGATAGTAATCTCTTCCCACTTGAGGTCGCGAATTTCGTGAAATGGGGATTTAGATGCTGAAGCTTCAGAATTCATTCTGGTAGGATCGAGCTTCTTGAGTTCCAAGTCCGATTCAAGGTTGTTTTGCAGTGCGCTACCGTATCTCTCCATGGAGTTCCTAAATTCTTCCGATACACCGCGCTTAACCATGTGAGTCAGAGCGATTGGCTCATAGAATTCTGAGTTGAGAGCTGCCTCCGCCCGCTTGTCAAACTCTTCCCAAAACAAGAGTTCCTCACCGAACATCCTGTGCAGACTCAGCAAAGCCGGCTTGAGGCGCTCCGCTTCAGGGTGTCTTAGGACATCACCTAGTGTGTTGAATGAAAAGAAGCGTCGACCATTGCGATCTTCGGCAATGTACTTCATTAGATATTTCTCTTTGGAAAGCGAATGATCGAGCTTCAGCTCTCTTTCATAAAGTCCGATGATCTGTAGAAGCTCTCTTAGGCCGCCCCAGTTGACTGGCTCAGGATACCACATATTTCTGAGGGTCAGGCGTGTTTCCAGTTTTAGGTAATGGGAGTCTACCATCAGCAAAAAGTCTATCCTATTTGCGCAGAGGGTACTTGTCAAAACGTCGAGGCAGCGAGGCCAGAGTTCAGAGACACTTTGTCGCGATAGACAATCACGCAGGATTGTCAATACAGCCAGCTTCAATGGAATCAGTTGTTCCCGGAGTGCTGGAAGAATTCCAACCTGGCATGGTGATAGCTCGGTGTTACAAAAGGCCTCTTCATATGTGGGGGCGATTATCTTCTTTCCATCCAAGTCGTAACCCGTACCGTCCTGCGAGTACTGGATGGCCCTACCTGTCACTCGAATGTGACTTCCGAAGGGTCCTGTGACAATCCTGGCTGGAACATCTGGACATCGATCCCAGAAATAGCGGATGGTAGATACACGACCGTCTCTGGGCCGTTCCTTGGTCATTAACGGGAGCTTCGAGGGATAGACTAAGGAGCCTAGAACACTTACATAACTTCCATTTACTGGAACAACGGATGGCAGTCCTGTGTTAACCAACTTGTTTCTGTCCCCATTAATACACTCTATGAGGACATCAGTTACTTCGCACATGAACGATGTGTCTCCGAGTGGCATGGGATATTTACTGAGGTGTTGGACTATCGCACTTAGTTCCATGTATTCGCGCATGTCACGAGGATGTAGGGTCTTTGACCGCAAGTTTTCTGGCAACTGCGCCGCGACAGATCCCAGCTCGGTTGCAAGAACAGCCATCATTGCATCCGATTGGGCTCGGTAAGGCATATGCGGAGCACGCTCATCAAGTTCGTCGTTAGCCTTTTCTATTACGTTCAGATACTCGACAGTCGAGTCGTAGTCGAAGCCATAGCGTTTCGACAAGAGAGTCGCCCACGTTTGAGCGGAAATGGCATTGAGATTTGTGCTTTCTGGCTCATCTGACATAGGTATCATTCCTTGCGGAGGATGCGTTCTGGCAACTATCTCGTTTCCCGGGTAATGCTGCGTGCATGGTACTCACTGTGTGATCTGGTTTACGTCCAGTATTCAACTCTAAACCATCAATGTCATCACTGTCGCTTCACTGAAGCAAACGAAATACAATCCCTCGCCATATCACTTACCCTGCAAGTCTTGATAGATGCCAGCGAATTGCTCCAGTGCCGCTTCGAGGTTCTCCTGAATCTGCCGGGCTATTACGTCTGGTTTCGGAAGATTGGCCGCATCCTCAAGACTGTCATCCTTCAGCCAGAATATGTCAAGACTCGTCTTGTCGCGCTCCGCCAACTCATCATACGAGAAGCACCTGAACCGCTCCGATTCCTTCCGCTCGTGCCGATTATCGGCGTTGTAGCACTCGATAAAATCAGCCAAGTCCTCAAACTTGAGAGGATTCGTTTTACGAGTAAAGTGCTTGTTGGTTCTGAGGTCGTATATCCAGAGATTTTCGGTTGACGCTGCTTCGCCTCCCGGTCGCATGTCAAAGAACAACACGTTTGCCTTCACTCCCTGAGCATAGAAAATACCCGTAGGCAGCCGCAGCAAAGTATGAACATCACATCCATGCAGCAGTTTCTTTCTGACTATCTCACCGGCCCCACCCTCAAAGAGCACGTTGTCCGGCACTACTATCGCACACCGACCGTCGATCTTCAGGAGCGTTTTGACATGCTGCAGGAAATTTAGTTGTTTGTTGGAGGTTGTTGCCCAGAAATCCTCCCGCTCATAGGTCAAAGAATCTTTGCCTGTCTTCTTGTCCCCATTAGCCACAGTAACACTGCTTTTCTTGCCAAATGGCGGATTGGTCAGAACGATATCAAATCGGTTGCCGGGATCGGCAATGAGCGCATCGCCAGTCTCCACAATACTCTCATCACTCTTGATGCCGTGAAGAAAGAGATTCATCACACAGAGCCTGACTACCCCATCAACAATGTCCTTGCCACGGAAAGTTTCCGCCTCAAGAAACTCTTTCTGGCTCTTGTTCAGCCTGTAATTGTGCGAGACATAATCAAACGCCGACAAGAAGAACCCGCCCGTTCCACAGCAGGGATCACAGATCGCCTCTCTCGGTTTGGGTCGAACAACCTCGACCATCGCCTTGATGAGTTGACGAGGTGTAAAATACTGTCCCGAGCCGCTCTTCACATCAGCAGCGTTCTTCTCAAGCAGCCCCTCGTATATTTCCCCCTTGACATCGGCATCAACCCCCATCCAGGTTTCTTCTCCAATGAGTGAGATCAACCGCCTCAGCTTGGCGGGGTCCTGTATCTTGTTCTGAGACTTCCTGAAAATTACCCCAAGCATGCCCTTGGCTTTGGCCAGAACCTCAAGAGTGTGGCGGTAGTGAACTTCAAGCTCATCGCCGTCCAGACTCGCAAGCGTAGCCCAATCAAGTCCGGCCGGAACTGTTGATTTTTCTTCGTATGGCTGTTTAGTCCGTTCGTCCGCCATTTTAAGAAACAGCAGATATGTAAGCTGCTCAACATAGTCACCATAGCTCAGACCGTCATCGCGCAGAACAGTGCAGAAATTCCAGAGTTTGTCTACAATTGCATTTGAGCTATTCGGCATTATTGACTCTTAATCCTTTCTAACAGCTTTGAAGCCGGTTCGTCATCAGGGTCCTGCGGAACGAGCTTGCCGGTGAAGGCGTGGCTGAGAATGGAGCGACGGAGTGCTTCAGCTCGCTTTCTCTCCGTGTCAAAAACACTCAACAAATTGGACTCAGCCGCGCGTATCTGGCGCAGTCTGTTCGACACCTCTGCTTGCTCCTGGACGGATGGCATTGGAAAGGCGAAACTCTTCAGTTTGGTCCCGTTTACGTTGGCCTGCCCTACTTGCTGAGACACAACTGACTTGATCCACTTGCGACCCAGAACCGAGTTGATGCAGGAGGATACGAAGTACGAATCAACTCCGTTTCCGAATCGACACCGAATGAGATAGGATGCGAATGACGCGAATCCTGGGCTGCTTTCATAGACGGCCGATTTGCCTACTAATTCAGCACTATTTGTGCGATTGAATAGAAGGTCGCCTTTACTCAGAAGGAGTGCAGGGAATTCATCGTGGTCTTTTGGAAGGTACTTGAGTTTTTCCCAATTCAGTTCACCATCAACGATATTTCCCATCCGCAAGACTGGCACACCTCCTGCTGTGACAGAGGTTTTTTTGGAACTGCCATAGACGACACTGTCAGCAACCTGCTCGACGGTAGCCCACACCCACCCCCCTGGCAGTTCGCGGAGGTCGGTAGTGTCGGGCCGGTTCGGCTCTTTGTATTTCTTCTTCCAATCGTCGTTCTTCGGTAGCTTGCCCTTGGCCTTCATCTTGGCAAGTTGCTCGGTTTCCCATTTCTCTCGACGTTCAACCAGAATCCGTTTGAGCAGTTCGGACGCTGGTTCGATCTTGTCCTTGTTCTTCTCTCGCCACTCGGTCGTGAGCTTGCCTTCCATCGCCGCCTTGAGAACTGACTGCCGGTATCGCTTGAGCAGAGCCTTTGCCTTTTTCAACCCCTCCATCCCAGCATCAAGGTGACTGAGAAGTTCGTCTGTCTTTGCCGAAATACGTTGAGCTTCAGCTTGAGGTGGTACTGGAATGGGTATCATCTCCAACTCTTTGGAGCTTATGTTCTGTACTCCTACTCCTTTACCAGCCAAGGCGATTTGGTGTTCCAAGAACTCGAAGTAACGAAACAGATATCCACTCACTGATTTCTCGCGTAGCGTCAGCAAGCCTGTCCGTTGATTCTGCAAAGCTGGCATATCCTCTCGGTAGCAACTGATCTTGCCAAGCGAACCTGACATTCCCACAAGATAGTCACCCCTTCTGATCAAGAACTCGGCATTGTCCTCAATGTAGTGCTCCGGTAGGCAGACTGCAGCTTCAACATCAACGCTCTTAGATTTGAGGTTCGTTTGACGAATAAGCGGCACCCCATGATCAACATAGTCCTTACTCTTGAAGGCAGAACCATTCCTGATTGATAGTAGCGCGCCAATTTGGGACCATGCCCAATTGGAAGGCAAGACATGCTGGACAATTTCTACCCTACTCACGCCACCAGCACCTCGTTTAGCTCATCAACAAGCTTCTCGTACTCATCACCAAACAAACGAAAGACCTTCATCAGTCCACCCTGCTGACTAAATGGCACTCGCTCAAAATCATCCTTAGAGATACTGGCGGAAGTAGCAATGTGGTCCCTTATCATCAAGAGCCATTTCATCTGCTCTTCAGTGAACTCGACGCCGTTCTCCTTCTGCAGACCCAGCCATTGATCGAAACGTTGGTTGACATACTCCGCAAACGGCTCAAGGATATCTTCGTGCCCCATGGCATGCCGCACCAACGAGACCATATCAGTCAGCAGCCGGGGTACCGATACCCCACGAACTCTCCCTCTCTCAAGACGGTCGTACGCCTGCCAGATGATTTCCGGTGTCATAAGACGGTCCTGACCTGAGAGTAAATCAGCAAGCGCCTTGATTGTCTCGACGGTCAGTTTCCGCTGACCATAGGGCCGGGAATAGAGAATCTGCAATGCCGTGATCTCGTCGCGGTTCTGCGCTATGAATTCCTTGAAACTGGTGATGATCGACTCCGCCTTTTGCCGTGCCTGTTCGTCGAACCCGGCGAAGGTAACAGTGTCCTTACTCAGGTTGTCGATAGTCTGTTCGGACTTCTTTTTGACATCAAGAATCGTCTCGCGAAAAGTCGGATCGTCAAACACCGAGCAGGCATCGTTTTTGAGATCAATCGCAGCCTCAGTGATTTGCTCTTCGGTCGGCGTCTTGGCGGCAAACTTCTTTTTGGCGTGTTCGATCTGAGCGTCGGCATCTATCGAGCCAAGCATCCCATGGATGATTGTGTTTAGCTCGGTGCCGTCGGCAGCTTCTGTCAGTTTCTTCCTGTCTTTGGATTCAATCGTTTGATCCAGTCGCGCCAGACGACCGGCCAACGAACTGATGACATCATCCTCCCGGTTTCCAAAGGCGATAGAGTTGAGCAGCTTCTCAAAAGGAATAGTCCGTTTACGTTCCAGCGGACGGGAGTCGGTCTTGTCTGACTCGCACACTCCGACTGCATCGACAATGAC
This sequence comes from Candidatus Zixiibacteriota bacterium, assembly GCA_019038695.1. Taxonomy (NCBI): domain Bacteria; kingdom Pseudomonadati; phylum Candidatus Zixiibacteriota; species Candidatus Zixiibacteriota bacterium. Next base: position 8,227 of record JAHOYZ010000043.1, on the reverse strand, counting down.
AAAATGAGTTTTGAACCTCGCACCGGGAGTGATCCGCTGAAGGTCGTCCTTATTGATAGTGCGTGTGCCGCGACCTTTCATCTGCTCAAAGTAGGTTCGGGACTTGATATCCCGCATGAAGAGAAGACACTCCAGAGGTTTGATGTCGGTCCCGGTAGAGATCATATCGACTGTGACGGCAATTCGAGGATTGTAGGAGTTGCGGAAGCTGGCTATCAGACTCTCGGTCGACTCGCCGGTTGTGCGATAGGTGATTTTCTTACAGAAGTCGTTACCTTTGCCGAATTCCTCTTTGATGATACCGGTTATATCTTCTGCGTGCGAATCATCCTTAGCAAACACCAGTGTCTTGGGCACCTCGCCCCGTCCGGGAAACATCTCGGGTAAAGCTCTATCCCTGAAGGTCTGGATAACGGTGCGAATCTGGTCTACGGCGACAACATCCCGATCCAGTTGATTGCGATTATAGTCAAGGTCTTCGTCGAGCAACTCCCACCTCTTCTCGCGCGTGAGTTTGTCCCGACGGTCGATGTACACTCCGGCATCGACATGGCTGCCTTTTTCCCCTATCTCAGTCTTGATGCGATAGACTTCGTAGCCGACATTGATACCATCGGCGACGGCTCGCTCATGGCTGTACTCGGTAACCAAATTCTGATTGAAGAAACCGATTGTCTGTTTGGAAGGGGTGGCGGTGAGGCCGATGAGGAAGGCATCGAAGTACTCAAGCACTTGTCGCCAGAGATGATAGATTGAGCGATGGCACTCATCGGTTATGATGAAATCGTAATAGCCAATTGGTATTCTCGGATTGTATCTGACCTCAGCTTGTTTGGTTCCGGTCTCCAGCTCCCATGGTGACTTCTCGTCAAGGTCCTCAGCAAGCTCCGCATCACCCTTGAGCATAGAAAACAGCCGCTGGATAGTGCAGATGTGAACCCGGCTCACATCGTCAAGCACGTTAGAGGTCAGATGCTGGATGTTGTATATCTGCTTGAACTTCCTGCCATCATCGGGTGTCGTGTAGTCCTCGAACTCCCTTCTTGCCTGTTTACCGAGCGTCCTGCGATCAACCAGAAAGAGAATCCGCTTGGCTCCGGCGAATTTGATGAGTCGGTAGATTTGCGAAATGGCTGTGAAGGTCTTCCCGGAGCCGGTCGCCATCTGGATCAAGGCTCGTGGTTTGAAGTGTCTCAGAGACTCCTCCAAGCCGTCGAGAGCCTCTTCCTGGCAGTCATAGAGGCGAGGATCGGCAATATCTGGCATCTCCCTCAGACGCCCTCTGAGCGTACCTTCTTCCTCAAGCCATTTCTTAAGTTGACTCGGCGTGTGGAATGCGAACAGAGACCGGGAGCAAGGTTCCGGATCACGCTCATCCCGAAACATCGTCTCGACTCCGGTGCTCTCATATGCAAAAGGCAGTGGCGTGCCATAGGAGGGGATTCCATCAGGCAGCAGCCGAAGGTAGTTATCGGTCTGGACGGCCACCCCGCCGAGAGGAATCCCGACCGCTTTGGCTTCAAGAACTCCAGCCGCCTTTCTGTCAACGAACAGAACATAGTCAGCTTCGTTCTTCTCTTTCATCTGAAAATAGCGAACGGCCACACCGAGCGAAGCTCCCAGATTGACCTTGTCGCGATCCTGGACTTGCCACCCTGCCGCTTGCAGTAGCTGGTCTATCTGTTCACGCGCTTTGTCTTCTGGCCCTGACATATTCTCCGCACTGCTGCTGTTAGTTTGGAGGGAATGATAGCAGTTTAGCGCGTCGTAGTCAACAGGTGGATCATCAGGACCGAAACACCCTACACATTGACTTTTTCGTCTTTTCGGCGTATACTTCACCACAGCAGGGTGGCAATCTGGTCTTGTGTGCCACCGACTCTGACAGACCTATTATGAGGAGTGTCTTCGATGAAGAACCACCGCCTTCTCCCACTTGCAGTAGTCGCAATATGTCTCATAATGTGCGCCGGTGCGACCGCCAATGACCAGTCAGTCACGGTGACAAGAAATCTTACATCCATGCCGCTTGCCTTCACCGAGAATCAAGGGCAGTGGGATGAACAGGTCCTCTATCGCGCCAATGCCGGTGGAGCCACGATGTGGTTTACATCCGATGGTGCTGTCTACCAGTTTACTCGAACAATCAAATCAGAAGATAGTGATCCCATTTCTGTTGTAGACAAGCGGTATGGTATGATGCCAGATGATATGATGGATAGACAACCCGACAGCATCGAGTCCATCGCCATCAAGGCGTCATTCATAGGAGCAAATCCCAATCTTCGAATGGTGAGTGCTGACATAATGGAGTACAAATGCAACTACTTCATCGGCAACGACCCTAACGAATGGCACACCGACATCCCCAACTACAATGCCATTGTCTATGAAGAAATCTATACCGGTATTGACCTGAAATACTACGGCAATGGCAAACAGATGGAGTATGACTTTATTGTATCCCCGGGTGCTGACTATTCGCAAATAGAGATACAGTATGAAGGTGCAGAATCTATCTCAATAAATGATAATGGAGATTTGGTCATTGAAACTAAATGGGGTGAGGTTGTTGAACAACGCCCTGTAATTTATCAAGTAGAAAATAGCAGCCGTGTTCCGGTAGAGGGTATCTATAGACTACAAGGTGATAATTCTTTTGGGTTTGAACTCAGTAGTAGCTACGATCCGGCACTACCCCTGGTCATTGACCCGGTATTATCTTACAGCACTTACCTGGGAGGAAGTGCTGCTGATAAAGGTTGGAGCATCGCAGTGGACGGAAACGGTAATGTTTATATTATCGGCGAGACTGTATCTCCTGATTTCCCAACTGAGGGAGAATACCAAACCTTTCAGGGTGAGAGCGATGTCTTTGTGACCAAACTAAATAGTTCCGGCAATACTTTGGTGTACAGCACTTTCCTGGGGGGCAGTGACGAAGATAGAGGCAATGCCATCTCAGTGGACAATTTCGGCAATGCGTATGTTACTGGCTCTACTCATTCCACCGATTTCCCAATCGAGGGAGCATACCAAGCCAATCAGGGTAGCTGGGATGTCTTCGTGACCAAACTAAATAGTTCCGGCAATACCTTGGTTTACAGCACCTATCTGGGGGGAGATGGTATTGATCAGGGTTCTGGTATTGCAGTGGACGGTTTTGGCAATACATATATTACCGGCATAACTCAGTCCATGGATTTCCCAACCGAAGGAGAATACCAAACCTTTCAGGGTGGTGAAGATGCCTTCGTAACCAAACTAAATTCCTCCGGCAATGCTTTGGTTTACAGCACCTATCTGGGGGGAGATGGTATTGATCAGGGTTCTGGTATTGCAGTGGACGGTTTTGGCAATACATATATTACCGGTAGTACTTACTCTAACAATTTCCCAACTGAGGGAGAATACCAAACCTATCAGGGTGGCTGGGATGTCTTTGTGACCAAACTAAGTTCTTCAGGTAATGCCTTGGTTTACAGCACTTATTTGGGGGGAGGTGGTTATGATTGGTGCCCCGACATCGCACTGGACGACTCTGGTAGCGCTTATATTAGCGGCTATTCTAATTCCGGCGATTTCCCAATTGAGGGAGCATACCAAACCACCAATCAGGGTAGCTGGGATGTCTTTGTCACCAAACTAAACTCTTCCGGCGATACATTGGTTTACAGCACTTACTTGGGGGGAAGTGGTTATGATACCAGCGATGACATCGCGGTGGATGGTTCCGGCAAGGCTTATATTACCGGCGTTACTAATTCCACCGATTTCCCAACAGAGGGAGAATACCAAACAGATCAGGGTAGTGATGATGTCTTCGTAACCAAACTAAATTCTTCCGGCAATGTTTTGGTTTACAGCACTTACCTTGGCGGGAGTAGTGAAGATGGAGGTCGTGGCATCTCACTGAACGACGTTGGTAGTGCTTATATTACCGGCTATACTTATTCCACCGATTTCCCAATCGAGGGAGCATACCAGACCTTTCGGGGTATGGCCGATGTCTTTGTGACCAAGTTGGTTGTTGTGGGTGATTTTGATGACGATGGCGTAGCTGATGATGACGATAACTGCCCGACAGTTTATAACCCTAACCAGATCGACAGCGACTATGATGGAGTCGGAGATTTATGTGATAACTGTCCGACAATTGCCAATGCAGGTCAAGAGGATGCTGATAGTGATGGCATTGGTGATGTCTGCGATAGTTGTACTGATACTGATGGTGATGGCTTCGGAAATCCGGGATTTACTGCTAACACATGCCCAGAAGATAACTGCCCCGACGATTCCAACACCAATCAAGCGGACACCGACAGTGACACTGTGGGAGATGCCTGTGACAACTGTCCCGGTGTTGACAACCCCGCCCAAGAGGATGCTGATAGTGATGGCGTAGGCGATCTGTGCGACAATTGTCTTGATGTTAACAACCCGGGACAGGAAGATGCTGACGGTGATGGCATCGGTGACCATTGTGACTTTATCTGTGGTGATGCACGGAATGATGGAGGAATCAATATTGGGGATGTGACCTATCTGACTGACTGGTTTTGGGGCGAAGGTCCTGAACCAGTTGTTCCGCTTGCGGCAAATGCTGGTGGGTGTAAAGGGGTAAATATCCATGACTTAGCATATCTTACATATTATCTATTTGCGGGAGGACCTGAACTAACAGATTGTCTTGATACACTTCCATGTGCCCCTAACACCAGGGGCGGAATGTCATTAGACAATGTAGACGGGCTTGTTGGTAACTGGATTCCACTTCATGCAGATATAAGTTTTAATCTTCGTCTTACGAATGCAGATGATAGCCCCATACGTGGAGGAACGAATGGTTTCAGGATCTATGGTGCCACCGATGAATCTGGTCTCACAGAAGATCCATCAGTAACATGGGAGCCAGTTACATGGGATTCAATATCACCTGTCCAGGATTGCTGGTATTGGTTCTTTATCAATTCATTTGGTGTCAGCGGCCAAGGCGCGGACACTATTGGGTTTGGAGGTGTTGATCAATATGTCGGTATACCTGTCGGCTTTGATTCTGAGGTATATGTTCTACATACTCGTGTTGATGAGGCCGCAGACGGCAAATACCTCTGTATAGATTCGTGCTGGTATCCTTCAGCCAACGAATGGCTCTGGAGTACCGGAATTGATCCGTATGTACCGGGCTGGGATGGCCCTCATTGTTTTCCGATCGGATGTGATCCCACTCCTGACTCTGATTCTGATGGTATAGGAGATGCCTGCGATAATTGTCCCGATGATTACAATCCAGAACAAGAGGATATCGACGCTGACGGTGTTGGAGATCTTTGCGACAATTGCCCGACCTATCCTAACACCAACCAGGCGGATTCTGACAGCGACAGCGTCGGGAATGTCTGCGACAACTGCCCTGATGTTAACAACCCGGGACAGGAAGATGCTGACGGTGATGGCATCGGTGATGCTTGCGATAGTTTGTTCAATGCACCAGACACGGTTGCCTTTGTGCCATCGGCCATTCCCGGTGGATTACGATTTGACATCTATGTTTTTTCGAACGAGAATCTGAAAGGTTTCTCTATGGGTATCACCTGGGACAATCCCAAGTTTCAGATGGACAGTACCGAAGCTTCGTCGCTCATTGCCCCCTTTGAGTTTGGTCCATACTTTTTCGAAGATGACGATATTGATCTTACCAACACCAATCAGCGTTTCTTGCTTGGTGCAGCAGGGATATCTCATTGCATACCGGCGGATTCCAGTGGTCGCAGGCTCTGGGCAAGTTACTATTTCACAGCTACAGGTTGGACGGAAAGTGACAGCGTCACGTTTGACACGATGGCTTACAGCATAGCAACGGAATGGATGTTCGTGAATGATTCTCAGGTCTTTATCTATCCCCATTTTGAAGGGGCACTTACTGTCAGAGAACTCGAACCTCCCCCTCCAAATCTATTTGTCGATCCTATAATGCTGAATTTCAACGCCATTGAAGGCGGCGCCAACCCCAACACTCAGAGTTTCTCAGTCAATTCCGACGGTGATCCACTTGCGTTCTCCGTTTCCAACAGCGAAGCATGGCTGACACCGACACCAAGTGTCACAACGACTCCCTCTGTCGTAGACTGTGCAGTTGATATCACGGTACTGGGCTCCGGTTTCTATATCGACACTGTGACCATTACCTCGGCAAGCGCCGCAAATTCGCCGCAGTATATCGCGATAAACCTGACAGTACAACCTGACACCGATGGTGACGGAATCGCGGACGACGACGACAACTGTCTATCGCATTACAATCCTGCTCAGGAGGACACTGATTCTGATGGCGCTGGTGACAGCTGTGACAATTGCCCAACTGATAGCAACCCGGAGCAGGAAGACACCGACTTTGATGGTACAGGTGATATTTGTGACAACTGCCCAAGTATAGCAAACGATGACCAATTAGATACAGACAATGATGGCATCGGTGATGCTTGTGATGAATGTACTGATACTGATGATGACGGATATGGCAATCCCGGGTTCGCCTATAACACATGTCCTGATGACAACTGTCCAACCAGATATAACCCACTACAGGAAGATTTTGATGGGGATGGTATAGGAGATTCGTGCAGTTTTGAAGCTGAGACATCCGTTGGTGATAGTGTAGTAGTAGATCTGGGGGATGATGTTGATATTACTTTTGACAGTGTCTCAACACCAGGGACAACGGAAATGACCATAACAGACAGTGGGCCGGACCCGGGTGAAGGGACTTTTGAGATTGTTCCGACTGGCAATCCCGAGTACTACAATATTACTACGGATGCTACCTTTGAAGACTCAATCCTAATTTGCATAACTTATGATTCTGCCATAGTTGCTCAAGAGGAAGAAGCAAACCTGAGATTGATGCACTTCGTTGATCCTGATTGGGTAGATATTACATATTCTTTGGATACAGCAACCAACACAATCTGTGGTTATACGACATCCTTATCACCATTCTCGTTAGCTATTCCTTTTGGCTGCTGCGTTCCCCCAATCCGCGCCAATGTTGACTACGATTTGGTCGATGAAATCAACATCGCAGACTTGACCTACCTCGTGGCCTATCTATTCACTGGAGGGTCGCCTCCGCCGTGCATGGAAGAAAGTGACGTTGACGGTAATGGCGAGATCAATATCGCCGATCTGACCTATCTCGTTTCGTACTTGTTTACTGGAGGTCCGGCTCCGGCGGCGTGCCCGTAATGAGAACTACCTCCACCCATCGGGTGGTCCTTGGAAACACCCCTATGCCACTGATCGAAAGTGCTGTAACAAGGCTTTGTAAGTTCTAATTACGTCCTGCCGGGGGTAATACGCTGCAGTTTTGTGGGCGGCAGACGCCCACGTCTACACCAGATATGATTTCCTACACATTGACTTTTGTGCTGTTTTGGTGTATACTTCTTCCATAGCAGGGTGGTAATGCGGTCCTAAGTGCCACCGACTTGAAATGACAATTTTTAGTCCGGAGTGTCTCTGATGAATAATCACCGTCTTCTATCAGTTGCAGTAATTATACTTTGTTTAGTGATGTCTGCCGGCGCTTTCGCCAATGATCCTATGTTTTATGCGAGAATTGACTACGGGGCCGGTGATTATCCTAATTCAGTCTATGTTGCTGATCTGGATGGTGATGGCGATGATGACCTGGCCGTGGCCAACTGGAATTCCGACAATGTCTCCATCCTGATAAACAACGGTGACGGCACCTTTGCCTCGGCGGTCAGCTACGGGACCGGCGATGGTCCTCAATCTGTCTATGCTGCTGATCTTGATGGTGATGGGGATGATGACCTGGCCGTGTCCAACTATGGTTCCCACAACGTCTCCATCCTGAAAAACAACGGTAACGGCACCTTTGCCTCGGCGGTCAACTACTATGCTGGCAGTTATCCTCGTTCTGTCTATGCGTCTGATCTTGATGGTGATGGCGATGATGACCTGGCCGTGACCAACTTGCCTACCGATTACGTCTCCATCCTGAAAAACAACGGCGACGGCACCTTTGACTCGGCAGCCAACTACGGGGCCGGTGATGCTCCTTATTCTGTCTATGCTGCTGATCTTGATGGTGATGGCGATGATGACCTGGCCGTGGCCAACTATGGTTCCGACAACGTCTCCATCCTGAAAAACAACGGCGACGGCACCTTTGCCTCGGCGGTCAACTACGGGGCCGGCGATG
>JAHOYZ010000042.1 GCA_019038695.1 Candidatus Zixiibacteriota bacterium | reverse complement strand
CACGGCCCTGTCCCAATCGGTCGGAACCGTATGAGAACCACGAACCGGATTTGTCGATGATGCCGTTATTGACCGCCATATCGAGTAGCTCACCAGTACGCGAGACACCTTTGCCATAGATAATGTCGAACTCCGCCTCTCTAAACGGTGGGGCGACTTTGTTTTTGACCACCCGCACACGCGTACGCGAACCGATGACTTCGTTGCTGTCTTTGATAGTAGCGATCTTGCGAATATCCAGCCGAACAGTCGAGTAGAATTTCAAAGCGTTGCCACCAGTCGTAGTTTCCGGATTACCAAACATAATCCCGATTTTCATCCTAATCTGATTGATGAAAATTACCGATGTTTTAGACTTGGCAATAATCGCCGTCAGTTTGCGCAACGCCTGTGACATCAATCGCGCCTGGAGCCCCATGTGGGAATCTCCCATTTCGCCCTCAATCTCAGCCCGTGGCGTCAGGGCAGCTACTGAATCGATCACGATAATATCAACCCCGCCCGAGCGGACCAATGTCTCGCAGATATCCAGTGCTTGTTCGCCCGTATCTGGTTGTGAGACCAGAAGGTCATCGGTGTTCACACCCAGAGCGCGGGCATAGGTCGCATCGAGCGCGTGCTCAGCATCGAGAAACGCCGCAACGCCACCAGCTTTTTGAGCTTCGGCGATCATGTGCAGAGCGAGCGTTGTTTTACCCGACGATTCGGGGCCATAAACCTCGGTGACTCGTCCGCGTGGAATACCTCCGACACCGAGAGCAAAATCAAGCCCCAACGATCCGGTGGGGATAATTTCGATCTCTAGCACGGTGCTGTCGCCGAGCCGCATTATTGCCCCTTTGCCGAATGATCGCTCGATCTGGGTCAACGCCGCTTCAAGGGCCTTCTTGCGATCAGGAATTGTGGCAGTTGTCATCTTAGATTTGCCTTTCATATGTCAGTCCTTCGTATTCGATATTTTCCGTCAAGATAGTCAATTGATACAACAGAAATATATCACATTTTTTACGTTAGAAAAATAACTAAGTCGACTGACAGGGGCTGTCAGTTAAAATGACGGCATCGCCACTTTCTATTTCTTGTGCTGGATCGCACGTAATCGATTCAATCATGCTCCATATCTGCAACAAATTGCATATTGCTTCCCAGGACTGAGAGCAGATATATCTCGCAATTTATATACAATCGATTGGTTATCAATAACATACACCCCTTTTTAGTCAAAGCCAATTCATTGAGAGAGGCGGCCCCTATTTTGCTTTCAATTTCAACAAAGTTATTGTCAACAAGAGTCATCAGAAAGGTATAAACATGAAAAAGCTTCTGCTCATAGCTCTGATCGCAGTTATGGCACCTTCGGTCATGGCGGTACCCGCCATTCAGCTGTACATCAACTCACCCGATGCCAGTTACGATGCAACCACCCAGACATGGGTCGTCAATGCCAACGAATTCGAACTCTGGGTCATCACAGCCAACACCGACTCCAAACCCATATATGACCTGACTTTGGTAGCGGCGTTCGGGGGTGAAGAAGCAACTCCTCCTTCCGGCTCTCTATCAGCAACAGACGTCAATTCCAGCATACCTCTATCACAGGGTCCCATGTCCTGGGGTACACCACCGCTGGAGGGTTCAGACGCAGGTGACTATCCGGGTCACGGTATTTATCCAACCTGGTATACTGAGATGTACATTTCTGCCCTGGTGGATGATTATTCTGAAACGGTAGAGGACATGCAACCTGGTGAGACTGGCACGGCGAAAGGAAAGATATTCAAATATCTGATATCCTCCGACTATGAATATGTTCACTTCGATGCTTACGGTTATCATAGGGAATCTGATGGTCATTTCAAGTTTGTACCTCCCTCACATGATGCCGAACACTGTGGTGAACCCATTCCCGAACCGGCAACACTCTTGTTGCTTGGTATCGGCCTTGCCGCTAGCGGTGCGATCAAGCGCAAGATGAGCTGACGTACCTGCCAATTACGAATTATCCTGGCGGCACCTTTTGGTGCCGCCTTTTTTTTGTGGGTGACTCATCCATTTGCGCCTGTTGAGTAAGGTGTAGGGCAGGTTCGTCTTCGAACCCACCTCTTGAGGTCGAAACTGTCTTCAGTTTCGACAATTATCATTCTCTGAGATGAGCTGCTTGCGGTGGGGTTTTGGAGGGCGTATATTGCTGCCTGCATGTGGGGAATGCGGATATTTAGAGGAAATTGGAGAATGTAAGGGAAAAGGAGCGGAGCAACGGGACTACCTAAACGTATGGGATACCCAGCCACGATTTTAAATAGGAGGGACAAAATGAACAAGGGTATCGAGTCTACTTGCGAGCGGTATTCGTTTGACTGGAATATCGATGGTAGTTCATCTATATTCGCGTTGACAGACCAACACACTGGAGAGGTGCAACTATTCGGTTTTGGTGACCCAATTCCTGTGGCAACAATGACATTTCAACAACCCGATTCAAATTAGACCATAGAAATAGAGCGGACTAAAAACAATTGGAGAGAATATGGCAGACGACGATTCACTCAAGAGGAAGTACGGACTTGTGATACTTCTGGATGCCCTAGGAGCATCGACATATTCAGACGATCGAATCAAGAAGTTCTTAAAGACCAGAGCGACATTGACCAAGTCTCTAATTCGTCAAGCTAACGAGATTCAGTCTATTGAAGCTGAGGTGGCCGAGAGCGATTTCACTACAATGAATGAGCCAAATACATACACCTTCGGTGATACCTTGATGGTAGTGTTAGAACTTAGCAATAAAGAGCGTTACATGGGACACCTCATTCTTAGTATTATGCTGATGCGGAACTACCTTTATCATTCTCTATGTGAGGGCATTCTCTACAGAGGGGCTTTTTCCATTGGTTCATATATTGAAGAGCCTAAGAGCAATACTGTTATGGGAGAAGCTGTTTCAGATGCTGCCTCCTGGTATGAACAATCAGATTGGATGGGCTTACATAGTACACCCAAAACCAATAATACTCTGGAATTTCATTTCGGGGATCGTAAAATCCTCATACCAGAGCTCGGTTTCTTCTATCCTGTTCCAATGAAGGACGGTCCTGATCTTGAGTTGTACACTATCTCTTGGGCCGGAAGGTTCTTTGGCGACGATAACAAACTGCCTGATCCCAAGAAGAAATTCTTGGAATTGCTAAAAGATCTGCCGATACCGTTCGGTACAGAATTAAAGTTCGAAAACACCAAGAAGTATTTCGACTTTGTTGAGGAATCAATAGCAGCAGCCAAATGAGCGCTGGCACTCGGTGAAGCTACTCGGTGCCCTGCAATACTAATCCAGCCTAAACAAATTTGAGTCGGCTACCCAGCCGATAAAAACAGGCGATGCCTGCCCTCCCCTCAAAAAGAGATTGACCGGAGGAGGATTATTGAAGAGATTAGGTGGTTGATAGAATTGTAACGATTCGGGTCCGGATGGACCCATTTTATCGTCTGAACCCTAACTCGAACACGCCTGACTAATGCCATTTGCCAACTTCGTCCATCTTCACACCCACTCCCAGTATTCCCTGCTTGATGGAGCTTGTCGCCTTGATGCCGTCATCGCATTGGCCAAAGAGTTCAAAATGCCCGCACTGGCCATCACCGATCATGGCAACATGTTCGGAGCAGTTGAGTTCTATCTCAAGGCAACCAAAGCAGGGATTAAACCAGTTATCGGAACCGAAGCCTATATAGCAGGCGGAAGTCGCTTCGAACGAAAACCCTCACAGGTCTATCCCGATGGCGGGTATCATCTTGTGTTGCTGGTAAAGAACCAGACCGGCTACAAGAACCTTATGAAACTCAGTTCAGCCGGATTCCGCGAAGGGTTCTATCATCGCCCGCGTATCGACAAGGAGCTTCTCCGTGAACATAGCGAGGGGCTTATTGCTACCTCGGCTTGTCTCAAAGGGGAAGTGAGCTGGCATTTGCACAATGGGAATACCGATGCGGCCGTTATTGCAGCCAGAGAGCTTGGTGAAATATTCGGCGAAGGCAATTTTTATCTCGAACTTCAGAACCACGGTATAGAGGCCGAGCAGGCCATCATCCCCAAAATGGCGGCGATCTCCCGCGAGACAGGTATCCCTCTGGTGGTTACCAACGATTGTCATTACCTGCATAAACAGGACCATGCCGCACATGACGCTCTGCTTTGTATTCAAACCGGCAAAATGGTGGAAGACACCAACCGTATGCGCTACGGGACAGAGGAGCTCTATTTCAAATCGGCCGAGGAGATGGAGGAGCTTTTCGGGGATTTCAAGGAAGCGCTGGAGAATACGGTCCGTATCGCCGAAAAATGCAGCCTTGAACTTGAGATGGGGAAATTACTGCTGCCGGTCTTCCCAATTCCCAAGACCTTCAAAGGACCTGATGACTATCTCCTCGATCTATGCATGGAAGGCCTTGCCCGTTGCTACGACGAGATCACCGATGAAATTCAGAAACGGCTGGATTATGAACTGAGCGTGATCAAACAAATGGGCTATGCGGGGTATTTTCTGATTGTCAAAGATTTCTGTGACTATGCCCGCGAACAGAATATTCGAGTGGGTCCGGGGCGTGGTTCGGCGGCAGGATCAATTGTGTCCTATGCGTTGAATATCACGACAGTTGATCCCATGAAGTTCGAACTGCTCTTCGAGCGGTTCCTCAATCCGGAACGAATCTCGATGCCGGATATTGATATCGACTTCGCCGATCGCGGTCGCGATAAAATTATCAAGTATGTCATCGAGAAGTACGGCAAGGACAATGTCTGCCAGATAATCACTTTTGGTACGATGGCCGCCCGGGCTGTGATTCGCGATGTCGGTCGAGTACTGGCAATGCCATACAGCGACGTAGACAAGATCGCCAAAATGGTTCCCGAAGGACCGGGAGTGACACTTCAAGCGGCACTCGACAAAGTACCAGAACTAGCTGAACTGAGGGACGATGACAAGCGGGTCGAACGTCTTATCAATTTCGGCCTTACGCTCGAAGGTCTGGCGCGTCATTGTTCCACTCACGCTGCCGGAGTCGTTATCGCTCCCTCAGCACTGACCGACTATGTGCCGTTGTTCAAAGGCAGCAAGGACGAAATCACAACCCAGTACGACATGAAGATGGTCGAGAAGATTGGTCTTCTGAAGATGGATTTCCTCGGGTTGCGCACCCTGACCGTGATTGATGATGCCCTGCGGATGATCAGCGGAAATTATCCCGACGCGGATATTGACATCGAGAATGTCACTCTGGATGATGCCGGAGTGTTCGAGCTTTTTGCCCGGGGCGAGACGATCGGCGTTTTCCAGTTTGAGTCAGCCGGAATGCGCGAGTATATGCGTAAACTGTCGCCGGAAACGTTCACCGATATCACTGCCATGAATGCCCTGTATCGACCGGGTCCACTCGACTCGGGTATGATTGACAAATATATCGAGTGTAAACTCGGACACCAGAAAGTCGAGTTTTTGCATCCCATTCTGAAACAGATACTCGGTTCGACCTACGGTGTCATCGTATTTCAGGAACAGGTGCTCAAGATTGCCAACTCGCTGGCTGGTTATTCTATGGGCAAAGCGGACCTGTTGCGTAAAGCGATGGGTAAGAAAGACGCTGATCTCATGGCCGGTCAAAAGAAAGAATTCCTGGCCGGGGCTGATGAACTAAAGATCGACCGCAAGATTTCCGAAGAGGTCTTCAACCAGATTGAGACTTTTGCTCGTTACGGATTCAACAAAGCGCATTCCACCTGCTACGCTTATGTCGCCTACCAGACAGCGTGGCTGAAACGATACTACCCTCGAGAGTTTATGGCTGCGCTGATGTCGTCCGAAATCAACGATTCCGACCGCATTTGCGCCCTGCTTGAAGAGTGTCGCAGAATGAATATCGAAGTGTTGCCCCCGGATGTAAATCATTCAAAGACTGATTTCTCGGTCGTGGACGGTCGGATCAGATTTGGCCTTCAGGCGGTGAAGAATGTTGGTGAAGGACCGGCGCAGGCAATTGTCACTGAACGCGAGATTGATGGATCGTTTTCGGATCTGCCCGACCTTGTTAGCCGTGTACCCCTGAAGTCTCTCAACCGCAGAACGTTGGAATCGATGGTTTCGGCGGGAGCCTGTGACTCTCTAGAAGGCCACCGGGCTGCGCAACATCAAGCCGTAGAGGCGATGCTGGAGTACGGCCACAAGGTAGGCGAGGAGACCTCGACCCATGATCTCTTTGCTGATGACTCCGGCACTATCTCACGCACTGCTCCTTCCCTGCCGGACATTCCGGAATGGACAACTTCGGAGCGCCTCACCAACGAAAAGACGGTGCTCGGATTCTATGTGTCCGGTCATCCACTGGATAAGTACCGGGACGAGTTGAAGGCTTTCACATCTTTCGCCACCGATCGACTCGGCCAGGCGACCGACGGTCGAGAGGTCACGCTGGGCGGGATAATCGCCGTTGTTAAGACGATGATCGATAAGCGCGGCAACATGATGGCTTTCGTAACTATGGAGGATTATACCGGTTCTCTGGAACTGATATTCTTCTCCGATTGTTACGACAAGTTCAAGGAGTTGATCGCGGTGGATCAGATGGTGCTTGTGATCGGCAAAGTGTCAACTCGCGAAGGGGAGGCCCCAAAAGTAGTCGGCAGCGAAGTTCTGGCTCTCGAGAAACTGGCGGAACGTTTTAACTGTCAATTGGTTATAAAGGTGGAAAAGAACTGCTCCGATAGTACTATTGAGCAGGCGTTGGCCGCTTTGGAGGATTATAAGGGGGCTACCCCGGTTTTGCTGGCCGCTTGTGAGAATGGCTCGGAGGTTTACATTAGATCTCGGAAATATGCTGTGCGTCCTGACTTTGATCTCCTTAATCGATTAAAGGAACTGCTGGGGGATTCGTGCGCCTATTTACGACCAATCAATATAAAAGAACAACTTCACTGAAGGATATGGCAGATGACAAAGATTCTCAGATACCTTGTTCAGACAACACTCCTGCTGTCCCTCGCAACTGGATTAGCCATAGCTCAGGGAGAGACGGATTCCAGCATGGCTGTTACCCCGAAAGGTGAAACCGAGTTATACAATGAGATCGACTGGATTCTCTACGACACTGGTCTGGTCGCGGCCAAAAATGATGAGAAGCATGTTCTTATAAACTTCACGACCTCCTGGTGTGGCTGGTGTAAGAAGATGGAGAAAGAAACTTTCTCAAAGCCGGATGTGATTAAACTGGTCGCCGACAACTTTGTCGCTATCAAAGTTGATGGAGACTCAAAGAAAGAACTCAATATTGATGGGTTCAAAATCACCGAAAAGAATCTCGCAAAACGTGAGTATGGTGTTCGCGGCTACCCCAGTTTCTGCTTCTTAAACTCTGAAGGTACCAAACTGGGATGTTTCAGTGGCTATCGAGACAAAAAAACAATGATACAATATCTTAACTACATCAAAAACGGGGACTACGACACAACCCAAACCCAGTCTCCAGAAAAAGGTAGCAAGTAAGGAAAGAGAGCCGAACGGCTGAGTGAAAACAACTATGAAAAACATTGTAAGCATTATCTTAATATTGGCTTTCGCCGGATTATGGATATCCTGTAGCGGTGATGATCCCAAAGCTGAGGAGCAGGTGCAGAGCCATCAAACATCGACCGTAGATGCCGCCAAACCGAACGTTTCCTTTCAAGCACTGGACCTTGATGGGATTTCCCACACCGCTGATGAATGGATTGGCAAAAAACCAGTAGTACTGAACTTCTGGGGCACCTGGTGCCCACCTTGTCGCAAAGAACTGCCGGACCTAATCCGTCTGTACAAAGAATACCAGCCAAAAGGTGTGGAGATTATCGGGTTGGCCGTCAACGACACTCCCGACAAAGTGCGTAAATTCTCAAGGCAGCAGGGTATTGATTGGGTCATGCTGATGGGCAGCAATGAGGTCGCTCTCTCGTTCGGTCTTCGTGGCGTGCCAATGACAATCTTCTATGACCGCGACGGTAACAAGGTCAAGGAGTTCCGTGGCCTGCGCGACTACAAAACGCTGAAATCCGGCTTCGAAGCAATATTATAAATGTAGTCGAGTTGTGGGCGGCAGACGCCCCCGTCTACACCAACCATCTAGTGGGCGGCAGACGTCCTAAACAGGTGATACCTGTCGTCTGCCCTAACCATTTGTCATGCCGGACTTGATCCGGTATCCAGTCTTTCCCGTGGGCGACAGCCCCGCCACCTGTAAAGTCAGTGGGGAGGCAGACGCCCCCGTCTGCCCTAACCATCTGTCATACCGGACTTGATCCGGCATCCAGTCTTTCCTGTGGATGGCACCACCTGCAAACCCCCACAACCCGAAACCCCTTGATCATAGCCTCTTTTGTGCTATATTGACTCTCAAGGAGTACTCACATACTACTTCTAAGGAGATTACAAACATGAAGTCTCTAACGCTATTCAGAAATTGCATATTAGTTGCCTTGCTGGTGACATTATCAAGTATTAGTGCTTTCTCACAGGATATGTTTGCCCCACCTGTTAACTACGCCACCGGAGATGCCCCTTTCCCTGTTTTCTCAATTGATTTCAACAGCGATGGCAACAATGATCTGGTCACTGCGAACACAGACTCTCACAATGTTACGATACTGCTGGGCAATGGCGACGGAACATTCCAAGGTGCGGTTAACTATGCCGTCGGATATAGCCCTATCTCTGTTTTCTCGATTGATTTTAACGGCGATGGCGACAATGATCTTGCGTCTGCGAACCGAAGCTCTGACAATGTTTCGATCCTGCTGGGCAATGGCGACGGAACCTTCCAGTCTGCGGTT
>JAHOYZ010000041.1 GCA_019038695.1 Candidatus Zixiibacteriota bacterium | reverse complement strand
ACGTGCGGCTTCGTGCGTTCGAACTTCTCCTTCGCCATGACTAAGACTTACCTCCCATCAGATACCTATCTTGTGCAACATTTTCTTCGATACTTCTTCCGGAACGGCGCTGTACCTGGCAAATTGCATCGTAAATACAGCCCGTCCCTGCGATATATTTCTCAGAGTGTTGGCATAACCAAACATCTCTGAAAGAGGAATAGTAACCGCAATAACTGTAGCTTCGCGCCGGGGCACCATACCGTTGATCTTACCCCTGCGGGTACTAAGATCGCCTACGACAGCCCCGGTATAAACTTCGGGGACAACCACTTCGACATCCATGATTGGCTCCAGTAGACGTGGTTTTGCTCGGCGAGCGCCTTCTTGAAGGGCTTGGGAACCAGCTACGCGGAATGCAACTTCCGAAGAGTCAACCTCATGGAAACTGCCGTCAATCAACTCGACATGAATACCGGTCATCGGATAACCAGCCAGGATACCATTATCCATAGCACTGCGTACGCCCTTCTCTACGGCTGGAATGAACTCGCGGGGAATGGCACCGCTGATAATCTTGTTCTCGAAAACAAAATGAGTGTCGCCTTTAGCGGGACGGATACGCAAAGACACATGTCCATACTGACCACGACCGCCTGATTGGCGAACAAACTTTCCTTCGCATTCGACCTTCTGCGTAATCGTCTCTTTGTACGCTACGGAAGGACGTCCTACTGAAGCCCCAACGCCAAACTCTCGCATAAGCCGATCGACAAGGATTTCCAAATGAAGCTCACCCATACCGCTGATAATAGTCTGAGCAGTATCTTCGTCCTGACGTACCAGGAAAGTGGGGTCTTCTTCGGCTAATTTAATCAGAGCAGCAGTCAGTTTATCCTGATCGGCCTGCGTTTTAGGCTCGATACTAACGGACACAACCGGTTCCGGGAACGACATTCGCTCCAGAACAATCGGATGCTTGACATCACAAAGCGTGTCGCCTGTGGTGGTCTTGCGCAACCCGATCGCGGCAACGATATCGCCCGCGTGGGCTACCTTAATATCCTCACGTTTGTTGGAATGCATTCGCAGCAAACGCGCGATACGCTCCTTGATGCCTGATGAGGGATTAAGCAAATATGAACCGGCCTTCATCTGCCCGGAATATACGCGTACATATGTGAGTCGTCCCACATAGGAATCAGTCATAATCTTGAATGCGAGAGCAGCAGTCGGCTCGTCATCGCTGGGACCACGAGTAAGCATCTTTTCGGAGTTATCGACCGCGTGTCCTATCATTGCGGGCTTATCCAAAGGCGAAGGGAGAAAATCGACTACGGCATCAAGCAACTTCTGGATACCCTTATTCTTAAACGAAGAGCCGCAGATAACCGGCACCATATCCAGAGCAATAGTAGCTCGTCGAACAGCAGCCATGACCCGATCAGCATCCAGAGGTTCATCATTGAGGAACTGTTCGAGAAGTTGGTCGTCATAATCGGCCACCGCCTCGAGCAATTTCTCACGATACTGGTTAGCTGACGCGCGCATATCCTCGGGCACCTCAAGGTCATCGTATGTTATCCCGGCGGAATCTTCATTAAAAACGCGGAACTTCATAGTCATCAGGTCAATAATGCCGCTGAACATCTCGCCCTGACCCGCGGGGATATTAACAGCCACACAGTTGCTACCGAAGCGCTCAATCATGGTTGCAAGGGTCAAATCGAAATCAGCTCCGGTGCGGTCCATCTTGTTAATATAGGCCACCCTCGGGACCTTGTATTTATCTGCCTGACGCCACACTGTTTCCGATTGCGGCTCCACTCCACCGACAGCGCAGAACAGAGCAACAGCTCCATCAAGCACTCGCAACGAACGTTCGACTTCAACGGTGAAATCGACATGGCCTGGAGTATCAATGATATTGACCGTATGATCTCTCCAATAGCAGGTGGTAGCAGCGGAAGTAATCGTAATCCCCCGTTCCTTTTCCTGCTCCATCCAGTCCATTGTTGCGGCACCGTCATGCACCTCTCCCATCCGGTGAGTTTCTCCGGTATAGTAGAGAATGCGCTCAGTAGTCGTTGTTTTGCCGGCATCAATGTGAGCCATAATACCAATATTTCTAACTCGTTCCAAACTCATAACACAGACACAAAAAATCCCTGATTGACCGTTCCAAACAGGCTGTACTCAAGTTAATCAGGGGGCGGTTGAACCTTGTTCAATAAACAAGGACGGGCTATACGAGAACCAGGCTCATAACCGCCACAGTCTTATCATCATCAAAACTAACTCCCAATCAATCAAGTTGCTCAGTAAGCCGATTCGTACAAACCGATGCGCGCACGTCTACCAACGGAAATGCGCGAAGGCCTTATTGGCCTCGGCCATTTTGTGCGTATCCTCCTTCTTCTTGATTGAGGCCCCTTCATTGTTCGCTGCCGCAAGGAACTCTGCTCCAAGCTTCTCAGCCATGGAGTTTCCACTCCGAGCTTTGGCAAAGGCAATGAGCCACCGGATAGCCAGTGCGGTACGCCTTTCCGGGCGAACCTCCACCGGGACCTGATAGGTGGCGCCGCCAACGCGGCGGGACTTCACCTCGAGCACGGGCCGGACGTTATTGACGGACTTGCGAAATAACTCAAGACCATCTTCGCCGGCTTTCTTAGCCGCAATATCGAGGGCACTGTATAGTATACGCTCCGCCGTGGAGCGTTTTCCACTCTTCATCAGACAGGCAACAAACCGACTAACCAATTTGTCGTCGTGTTTGTAATCTGCCACTCTCGGGCGCTTGCTTGCACTGTATCGTCTTGACATATCCTATCCGCTTACTTCGTCTTGGGTTTCTTGGTCCCATACTTTGACCGCGAGCGCCGACGATCGGCTACACCGGAGGTGTCCATGACTCCACGAATCACGTGGTACCGGACACCAGGGAGATCTTTGACACGACCGCCACGAATCATGACAATCGAGTGCTCCTGAAGATTATGACCCTCGCCCGGAATATAGGCGGTGACCTCGATCTGATTGGTCAAGCGAACTCTGGCAACTTTACGCAGGGCCGAGTTCGGTTTCTTGGGTGTCGAGGTGTACACACGGGTACAGACTCCCCGCTTCTGTGGGCAACCGCCCATAGCGGGTGTCTTGGTCTTCTCCAAAATCCGCTTTCTACCTTTACGAACTAACTGATTTATCGTCGGCACAATCTCTCCTAAAATACCTCATTCAAAAACAAAGCATAGAACGGCTAAGTTAATGCTATATCCAATTCTGTCAAGCGTTTTTATCAAAAATGTCTGCCACTGTCTTCGGCTCGTCGTCGTTACCGACGCTGATTCCGAAGATATCCTCGGCTTCCTCAATTTCCTCTTCCTCTTCCTCAACCACTACGTCGATAGAAGTGTATTTTTCGATGCCAGTACCTGCCGGAATCAGATGGCCGATAATGACATTCTCCTTCAGCCCCAGCAGATTGTCTACCTTGCCGGAAATCGCAGCTTCTGTCAGGACCTTGGTTGTCTCCTGGAAAGAAGCGGCTGAGATGAAACTCTCAGTCGATAACGAGGCCCGTGTAATACCCAGCAGGAGGGGACGCGATGTAGCTGGTTCGCCACCTTCGGCAATGACCCTAGCATTCTCTTCTGAGAACTTGGTCTTGTCTACTTTCTCGCCCTCAAGGAAATTGGTATCACCAACAGACTCAATCTGTACCTTCTGCATCATTTGTCGGACAATGACTTCGATGTGTTTATCGTTTATTTTCACTCCCTGCAAACGATAAACTTCCTGGATTTCGTTGACCAGGTAGGACTGCGCCTCATAGACACCGAGAATGTTCAGGATGTCGTGAGGATCGATGGCGCCTTCACACAACCGATCTCCCGCCTCAATGACATCGCCGGAGTGAATCATTAGATGTTTACCGTGAGGAATCAGGTATTCGCGCACCTCATCATGCTCTCCCTGGACTACGATTTGTTGTTGTCCACGGACGATTTTGCCCAATTCAGTCTCGCCATCGATTTCAGTAATGACAGCCGGATCGTGGGGTCGACGGGCTTCAAATAGCTCGGCTACCCGAGGTAAACCACCGGTGATATCGCGTGATTTAGAGATAACACGGGGCATTTTCACGAGTGTATCGCCGGCTTTTATAGATTGGCCGTCGGTCACCTGGAGCTGGGCATCAGTCGGAATTCGGTAGCTTCCAACTGTCTTCTCACCCTTCTTAATCACTACGGTCGGGAACAATGTTTTGTCCTTCGTCTCCACGATGATCGACTGGATCAAACCTGTCTGCTCATCGTGCGCTTCACGGAAAGAGACGTCCTTGATGATGTCCTTGTACTCGATTTTACCAGCCTTCTCAGCAAGGATAGTACCAGTGTAAGGATCCCATTCAAAAATCAGATCACCTGGTTTGACTGCCTGTTCATCTTTGACCAGCAGGTGCGCACCATAGGGCACTTTGAGTCTGGCCCGAACGCGGTCCTGATCGTCAATAACATGGATCTCGCCAACGCCTTCACGGCTAACTACCATTGACGTTTTATCCTCACGACCGATAGACTTGATTTTTTCGTACCTGATGGTACCATCAAACTTGGCTTCCACCTGCGACTGCTCAGCGATACGGGCAGCTGTTCCACCAATGTGGAAGGTTCGCAGGGTCAGCTGTGTACCAGGTTCACCGATTGACTGTGCCGCAATCACACCCACAGCTTCACCGATATGTACCATCTTCATCGTGGCCAGGTTGCGTCCATAGCATTGGGCACAAACGCCATACTTGGATTCGCAGGTCAACACCGAACGGATATGAACCTTTTCTACTCCAGCCTCTTCGATAGCCTCGGCCTCATGTTCCTCGATCTGAGAACCGGCCGAAACGATCAACTCCTCGGAAATTGGATCATAAACGTCTTCGAGTAGAACGCGCCCAAGAATACGATCGGCGAGGGAAATGATAACTTCCTCACCCTCCTTGATGGCCGAAACCTCAAGCCCCAGAATCGTACCACAGTCGAAACCGCGAATAATGACATCCTGGGCAACATCGACCAGGCGTCGCGTCAAATAGCCGGCATCGGCTGTCTTTAAAGCCGTATCCGCCAGACCCTTACGCGCACCGTGAGTCGAGATGAAGTATTCCTGAACCGAAAGTCCCTCACGGAAATTCGACGTGATCGGATTCTCAATGATCTCACCCACACCACCGGTGATCTTCTTCTGCGGTTTGGCCATCAAACCACGCATACCAGCCAACTGGCGAATCTGCTCTCGTGAGCCACGAGCGCCGGAGTCAGCCATCATGTACACCGGGTTGAATCCCCCACGGGTTTGAGCCAGATTATCAAACATGACATTGGCAATATCGGCCGTGGTGCGAGTCCAAATATCAATCACCTGGTTATAACGCTCACCATTGGTGATTACACCGCGTTCGTAACGCTTCTGAATTTTCTTGACCTCTGCCTCGGAGGCAGCCAGGAGTTTATCCTTATCGGGTGGCACCACCAGATCATCAATCGACACGGTTACGCCGGATCTTGTGGCATACTCAAACCCTACCCTCTTGAGTCTATCAAGAAAATCCACTGTCGCTGTCTGTCCCAGAGTCTTGAATGTCTGGAGAACGATCTCTTCCAGTCTTTTCTTGTTGGTGATCTCATTGACATAAGGAAGACCGTCAGGAAGAGCATTATTGAGAATAATTCGTCCCACGGTTGTCTTGATCACTTTGTGATCAAGACGTACATCAATTGAGGCGTGCAAATCAAGATTTCCGGAATCAAACGCTGACAGCGCCTCGTCGGGTGAATAGAAACACATACCCTCACCCTTGGCACCAGTCTTTTCCTTGGTCAGGTAATAGCAGCCGATCACCATATCCTGCGACGGAACCGCGACCGGTCGTCCTGAAGATGGTAACAGGATATTACTAGTAGCCAGCATAAGAATCCGCGCCTCGAGCTGAGCTTCAAACGACAAAGGAACGTGAACCGCCATCTGGTCACCATCGAAATCAGCGTTGAATGCAGCGCAGACAAGCGGGTGCAGACGAATGGCTTTACCCTCAACCAGTACCGGGTAGAAAGCTTGGATACCCAAGCGGTGAAGTGTAGGGGCACGGTTAAGCATGACCGGGTGATCCTCGATGATCTCCTCCAGGATATCCCAGACTTCAGGCTTTTCTCTTTCGACCAGTTTCTTGGCCGACTTGACCGTCTGAACGTAGCCCTTCTCTTCCAACTTCATGATGATAAAGGGCTTAAACAGCTCCAGAGCCATATTCTTAGGCAGGCCACATTGGTGCAATTTCAACTCGGGTCCAACAACAATCACAGACCGCCCAGAATAGTCGACACGCTTGCCCAATAGGTTCTGACGGAAACGACCCTGCTTACCTTTCAGAAGGTCCGACAGGGATTTGAGCGGGCGTTTGGAGTCACCACGCACTGAATGAGTACGACGGCCATTGTCAAAGAGCGCATCCGTTGCTTCCTGCAACATACGCTTTTCATTACGAAGAATGACTTCCGGCGCCTGGATATCAATAAGCTTCTTGAGCCGGTTATTCCTGTTGATAACACGGCGATACAGATCGTTAAGATCAGAGGTAGCAAAACGCCCACCCTCAAGTGGAACCAACGGACGTAGATCCGGCGGTATTACCGGAATCACTTCCAGAATCATCCACTCCGGTCGGTTATTGGATTGGCGGAACGACTCGACAATGCGCAACCGCTTGAGCACATCTTTCTTGCGTTGAACCGACGTCTCGACCTTCGCCTGAGCACGCAGTTCGAGCGCCATTTCATCGATATCTATCCGGGACAGAATTTCTCTCACAGCTTCGGCACCCATTCGGGCATCAAAGTCCTTACCAGCCTCGATCAGGTCGATCTGTTCTTCTTCTGTGAGAACATCCCCGACTTCATACGAGGAATTCCCCGGATCGATCATTAGATAGTTTTCATAGTAGAGGATACGTTCAAGTTCACGTATCGATAGGTTCACCAGGTGCCCAATCCGGGAAGGCAATGACTTGAAATACCAGATATGTGAAACCGGGACAGCCAGACTAATGTGTCCCATGCGCTCACGCCGAACTTTCGACTGCGTAACTTCCACCCCGCAGCGATCGCAAACGATACCACGAAAGCGGATTCGCTTATACTTACCACAATTGCACTCCCAGTCCTTGACAGGGCCAAAAATGCGCTCGCAGAAAAGACCATCACGCTCCGGTTTAAAAGAACGGTAGTTGATCGTTTCCGGTTTAGTAACTTCCCCATAAGACCACGAGAGAATGACTTCCGGTGAGGCCATCTGTATCTGGATGGCGACAAATTCAGCCGGTCCCTTCTTCTGTGAAGTGGCCTTTCCAGTGATATCAATCATGAGTCGCTCCTCATATTGCCATTACCACTCTTCAACATTAGTTTCCCCATTTCTCTGCCCATTACTTCTCGACCAGCTTTACGTCGAGGCCGAGTGCCTGCAGTTCCTTAACCAGAACATTAAATGCCTCGGGATATCCAGGCTCTGGAGAGTTCTCTCCCTTAACGATCGCTTCGTAAACACGGCTGCGACCAGTCACATCATCAGATTTAACCGTAAGCATCTCCTGTAACGTATATGCCGCGCCATAGGCCTCCAGCGCCCAAACTTCCATTTCGCCGAAACGCTGACCTCCAAACTGAGCTTTACCTCCAAGGGGCTGCTGAGTAACCAGAGAGTATGGACCAATGGACCGAGCATGAATCTTATCATCAACCAGATGTGACAGCTTCAGTATATAGATGTACCCTACGGTAATCTCATCATCGAAGCTGTCGCCGCTCATACCATCGTATAGCTGTGTTTTGCCACTCTCGGGAAGACCTGCTTCACGGAGTTTTCCCTTGATCTGTTCCAGGGTGGCTCCCTCGAAAACCGGGTTAGCAACGTGTTCACCCAAAGCATTCGCAGCCCAACCAAGATGGGTTTCCAGAATCTGACCGATGTTCATCCGCGATGGCACACCCAGCGGGTTGAGAACTATGTCCATCGGCGTACCGTCAGCCATATGAGGCAGATCCTCAATCGGTACAATACGTGATACAACGCCCTTGTTACCGTGGCGACCGGCCATCTTGTCTCCCACCGATATCTTGCGGCGAATAGCGACAGTCACTTTGACCAGTTGCTTGACACCCGGTGGAAGCTCAGCACCACGCACGACCTTATCAATCTCAATGTCCATCTGCTGGCGTTTGTCGGAGATGATCTTCCCAGCTGCCTCAATCACAGAGCTAACATTCCGGGCGGTAGTCTGCTCACGGCAGTATCCTTCCGGCGCCAAGGCATTTTCGACATCAAACTCGGCGAAAAAGCCTTCCTTGAACTTGTGGCCGGCCCTTACCAGGATACTGTTGTCGATGACCGAACGAATAGTTTGCGAGGCCTTACCAGCCAACAGCTCGTCCAACTTGGCGTTCCTCAGAGCCGTGATCTCGTTGATCTGCAAACTGACACTTTTCCTAATGGCGGCAACATCAGTCTTCTCCTGCTTCTTGGCTTCCTCGGTTCGCTCCTTCCGACTGAAAAGTCGTGTCTTGATGACCACACCCTTCATCCCGGGCGGGGCTTTGAGCGACGCATCACGCACATCGCCAGCCTTCTCACCAAAGATAGCTCTCAGGAGACGTTCCTCAGGCGATAATTCGGTCTCACCCTTGGGTGTAACCTTACCTACCAGAACATCCCCAGCCTCAACCTCGGCACCTTCGCGGATAATGCCCGTCTCGTCCAGATTGAGGAGCGCCTCTTCAGACACATTGGGTATTTCTCGCGTGATTTCCTCGGCCCCTCGCTTGGTATCGCGGACCTGGAGTTCATATTCCTCGACATGAATCGAGGTGAAAATATCCTCGCGAACAAGTCGCTCAGAGAGGATTATTGCGTCCTCAAAATTGTACCCCCGCCAGGGCATAAACGCTACCAGGGCATTGTATCCCAGAGCCAACTCGCCCCGATCTACCGCCGGTCCGTCGGCAATAGCATCACCGACTTCAATTTTATCGCCAATAGTGACCATTGGGTGGTACCCAATACAGGTATCCTGGTTAGAGCGACGGTATTTTGTTAGTTTGTACTCATCATTCTCTACCCAGCCAAACTGGCCAACACGCTGCTTGACCTCAGGCTTGATAACAATATGTGATGAATCAACGGCGATCACTTCACCGGCTCGCTTGGCCTTGATCACAGCGCCTGTATCCTCGGCCACTTTTCGCTCCATACCGGTCCCCACCAAAGGAGCCTCGGTTTTCAGGAGCGGGAGCGCCTGGCGTTGCATGTTGGAACCCATCAAAGCGCGGTTGGCGTCGTCATGCTCCAGGAACGGAATCAAAGACGCTGCTACCGACACAAGCTGACGCGGAGAGACATCCATGTAGACCACTTCATCGGCATCAACCAACGGATAGTCGGAACGACGCCGGGCGATGACCTTCTTGTTAACAAAACGGCCAGTTCTGCCCACTGGTTCATCACACTGAGCGATGTAGTGACGGTCTTCCTGATCGGCGGTCAAAAAATCAATTTTGTCGACAACCTTGCCCTTGGTAACTTTGCGGTATGGTGTCTCAAGAAAACCATACTGGTTTATGCGAGCAAAGGTCGCCAATTGCGTAATCAGACCGATATTGGGACCTTCCGGGGTCTCAATCGGGCACATACGGCCATAGTGAGTGTGATGGACATCGCGTACCTCAAACCCGGCCCTTTCACGCGTAAGGCCACCCGGTCCCAGCACTGAAAGACGTCGTTTATGCGTTAGCTCTGAAAGGGGGTTGGTCTGATCCATAAACTGCGAAAGCTGAGAAGATCCAAAGAACGTATCGATTACGGTTGACACTGTGCGGGCGTTCACCAACAACTGCGGCGTAACATTTTCCTGATCCTTCAGCGAAAGCCGCTCACGAATAGTGCGCCCGACACGAGAGAGACCAACCGAGAACAAATTGGACATCAATTCGCCAATGGTACGGGCACGACGATTACCAAGATGATCGATATCGTCGGTGAAACCCTGGTCGTTGACCAAACCGATAAGGTACTTCACAATTCCCACGAAATCGCTCTTGTCCAGCGTCGTCTTGTCAAGAGGCACGTCCATGCCCATCCGCCGGTTTATCATGTGGCGTCCAACCTCACCAAGATCATAGCGTTTGTTGTTAAAAAAGAATCTCTCCAACAACGCTTCGGCCATCTCCAGAGTCGGCGGCTCACCCGGACGAATCAGGGAATATATCTTTACCAGCGCTTCCTCGCGTGATTTTGTCGTGTCCTTGCGCATGGTATTAAGAATGACAAAGACTTCTCGCTCGTTGATATCGGGCGAGATGTGCTTAATAGTCTTGTAGCCTAAACCGATTAGCTTCTCGATAATCGTCGGCGTCAACAACTCACCAGGGCCAAAAAGAACCTCTCCGGTCTCAGTATTGATAAGATCCTCGGCCAAGACCGCA
This sequence comes from Candidatus Zixiibacteriota bacterium, assembly GCA_019038695.1. Classification (NCBI taxonomy): domain Bacteria; kingdom Pseudomonadati; phylum Candidatus Zixiibacteriota; species Candidatus Zixiibacteriota bacterium. The sequence goes on along the minus strand of JAHOYZ010000041.1, from coordinate 5,078 downwards.
TTCTCCACCTTCTTGTGATCAACCTTGGTGATGTTCACCTTGGTAACTTTATAGAATAATTCAATCAAATCTGCATCTGTTGAATATCCCAAGGCACGCAGCAGAGTTGTGACCGGCATCTTGCGGCGAGAGTCGATATAGACATACATGATGTCATTGATATCCATGGCAAATTCGACCCACGAGCCTCGATAGGGAATTATTCTTGCCGAATTAAGTCTCTTGCCGTTCGGATGGGTTTTCTCATCAAAAAACACACCAGGACTGCGGTGAAGCTGACTGACAACAACCCGCTCGGCGCCATTTATAACGAATGTACCCCACTCTGTGATTAGCGGTAACTCGCCCAGATAGACATCCTGTTCAATGATGTCCTTGACTTCCTTCTCCTCCCCCTCACCTTCGCGGCTGATGAGCCTCATGGTCACGCGCAAAGGGGCGGCATGGGATCTGTTCATAGCGCGGCATTCATCCATCGTGTATCTTGATGGGCCAAGATGATAACCGATATACTCCAGCGAGTATTTTTCGTGGACGTCAGTGATCGGGAAGATATCAGAAAATATCTTATGTAACCCGACCATTTTCCTCTCGCTGGGCGGAATGTCCATCTGCATGAAAGCGCGATAGGATGTGAGCTGAACCTCCAGCAGGTTCGGCATTGCAGTCGCATCTACATGCGATCCAAAACTTTTTCGATCCACCATTGCTTTTCGGGCCAAGGCGATACCCTCCTAATGCAAGACAAAAAAGCCCATCGAGCGCGGAACATCTCCGAGCCGGGCCAACAAATGGGCGATAGTAATGTAAACTTGCGGTGATCCTGTCATTCTTTCCATTCATCTCCAGACCAAATGGTCATAGGAGCCGCTTACGTGTTCAGTTCACCAACCGCAAAAAACAAGTCCGGGAATTTTGTCAATCAATCTCGTGTATGCAGTACAAACCGACCGGAAACAATCAATGTTCCCGGTCAGTTAAATTCACAAGTTCTACTTGATCTCAACGATAGCGCCGACTTCTTCGAGCTGCTCCTTGGCCTTTTCGCAGTCTTCCTTCGAAAGACCTTCTTTGACCTTACAGGGAGCGCTCTCGACGAGATCTTTGGCTTCTTTCAAGCCAAGAGAAGTGAGCGCACGGACGACTTTAATAACCTGAATCTTCTTGTCACCAATGCCCTGAAGCATGACATCAAATTCAGTTTGTTCTTCCTCGGCGGCAGGGGCAGCGCCGGCGGCAGCTACAGCCACCGGAGCGGCAGCAGTAACACCAAACTTGTCCTGGACGGCCTGTGATAATTCGGCCAGATCCATCGCGCTGAGCTCGGCAATCTTATCGACGATCTCTTCGATAGCTGGGTTCGACACGGTTTCTTACCTCATACTCTAAAATATTCACTTTGTATTTCTATCTGTATTGGCGACCAATCACAACTCCAAGCGGTGGGACTCACCGCCCAGAAGCGCGGAGTGCACCGGCACGCCAAATGTCCCGTTAATTGCCTTCTTCTTTCCTCTTCTCCGCCAGCGCATCGATTGTGCCGACCAGTTTGCGGAAGAAACCGTCAAAAGATCCTACCAATGAAGTAAACGGAGCCTCAATGGCCGCGACAACTCCAGATAGCAGTAGTTCTCTGGACGGCAGATCAGCCAGACGCTTGATCTCGGTGGCATCGAATTGCTTTCGTTCCAGCCAGAATGCTTTCATAGCCGGGAGCTTACGAGCCTTGAATGAGTCATGCAATATCTTCGCGGTCACAGCCGGATCGTCATTGCTAAACGCGATAGCGGTCGGACCGATTAGAAATTCATCAATACCTTCCACTCCAGCCTCGGCAGCAGCCAGACTGAGCAGAGTGTTCTTGGCAATGAGATATTTGATCTGGTTATCCCGAAGATCTTTTCTCAGTACCGTCATATCAGCAACAGTTAGGCCCTGGTAATCGGTGACAAAGAAGGAGTCAGATTCTTCAAACAGCTTCTTATAGTCGGCGACCGCAGCAACCTTTTCGGCAGTTGGCATAATTACGATCTCCTTTCCGTTACTTCTTCAAGTCAGCAAGAAGCTGAGCATGATCTAGTTTAATACCCGGGCTCATTGACGCACTCAAGGCGACGCAGAGTATATAGGCGCCCTTGGAGGCGTTTGGCTTCGCCCGAACAATTGCCTCGATAAAAGCTGAAACATTCTCACTGATTTTCTCAGCATCGAACGACAGCTTTCCGACCGAGGCAGCGATATTGGCCTGTTTGTCCACCCGGAACTCAATGCGACCAGCCTTAAGTTCACCAATGGCCTTGGTCACATCCATAGTAACAGTGCCAGTCTTGGGATTAGGCATCAGACCGCGCGGTCCAAGCAACTTACCTAAAGGACCCAACACCCTCATCATATCAGGCGTCGCAACTGCGACATCAAAATCAAGAAAGCCGCCTTTGACTTTCTCGGCCAGGTCTTCAGCACCAACGATATCCGCGCCGGCCTCAGTAGCTTCAGCGGCTTTATCGCCCTGGGCGAACACCGCCACCCGGATTTTCTTGCCCGTACCGTGTGGTAGGGCCACAGTTCCACGAACCATCTGGTCGGCATGCTTGGGGTTAACCCCCAGACGAATAGCCACTTCCACTGATTCATCGAACTTGACGTAGGAGCCTTCCTTAAGCACGTTGACAGCGTCAGACAAAAGATACTTCTGACTACGGTCAACCTTGCCTCGGTACTCCTGAAAAGTCTTTGAATGTTTCATATTCTCAATTCTCCCCGACTACGCATAAAGCGCAACAGGTGTTAGCGAATGTTTGTGTTTCCAACCTTCAGGCTACTTCAATTCCCATGGACCTTGCGGTCCCTTCGACCATCCTCATCGCTGATTCAATCGAGGACGCATTGAGATCGACCATCTTCTGAGTGGCGATATCTCGGACCTGATCTTTAGTAACGATTCCGACTTTGTCCTTGTTTGGTACCGCAGAACCCTTGTCGATCTTGGCAGCCATACGCAGAAGCGTTGATGCCGGAGGGGTCTTGGTAATAAACGAGAAGGACTTATCGACATACACGGTGATTATCACCGGTGTAAGGATTCCCTTGCCGTCCTGCGTACGGGCGTTGAAGGCCTTGCAAAACTCCATGATATTGACACCTTGTTGACCCAGAGCCGGCCCCACGGGTGGGGCAGGATTGGCCTTGCCAGCCGGTATCTGCAGTTTTATCTGACCAATTGCTTTCTTTGCCACGAGTGTTTACACTCCATCAATACAGACTAAAACGATCTATTTCTTAACTAATTCGACTTGTAAAAAGTCGAGCTCTACTGGCGTCGGTCGACCAAAAATGGTCACCATAACTTTGACCTTACGCCGCTCCATATTCAACTCACTGACAACACCAGAGAAATCGGCAAATGGTCCGTCATTGACTTTGACAGCATCACCCGCCTGAAAAGGAAAGTCGGTTGATTCCTCAGTACGACTGCGGTTGACCTGACCGACGATACGTTTGACCTCTTCCTCCCGAAGCGGCTGTGGACGGCCGCCGGCAGTGCCGACAAAATTCGTAATCCCCGGAGTAGACACGACCAATTCCTGAGTGACTTTATCAAGCTCTACCTCAACTAACAAATAGCTGGGCAGGAACTTACGTGTCGTAGTCGACCGCCGACCTTGTTTCATCTCGGTTACTTCTTCGGTCGGAACCAGAATCTCACCAAACTTCTCTTCGAGTCCCGAATTGACAACCGCCGATTCGAGATAACGTTTGGCCTTCTGCTCGTGACCGGAGAAGGTATGAACAACATACCAATTCTTTGCCATTGATTCCGTCACCCTCAAGATCAGGCGCCGCCTCCAAAAATGGCGTGAACACCGGCACCAAGTATACGATCAACGATACCGATGAAAATCGCCACGATCAACGAGACGATAACTACTACAATGGTCGAGCCGATCAACTCTTGCTTCGTAGGCCAAGTGACCTTTCTCAACTCGCCATTTACTTCCTTGAGAAACTTCTTAATCTTCTCCAAGGTACTCACCTCTAACTAGTACATATCTGCAGGCCAGGGAGGAATTGAACCCCCAACAACCGGTTTTGGAGACCGGTGCTCTACCAATTGAGCTACTGGCCTGTAAGAAAAAACCTGTTATCTTGTCTCCTTGTGCGGTGTATGCTTATCGCAATGCGCACAGTACTTACGAAATTCAACACGCTCCGGATGCAAGCGTTTGTTCTTCTTCGTATTATAGTTGCGCCGCTTGCATTCACCGCAGGCCAATATCACTCTATCTCGGGGCATGCTGCTACCAGCTTTCTTACTTTCGAGCCTTATTCCACGATTTCTGCGACGACGCCAGCACCCACTGTGCGGCCTCCTTCGCGAATCGCAAAACGTAACTCTTTCTCCATAGCGATCGGCGTTATCAACTCGACCGACATCGCTACATTATCACCAGGCATTACCATCTCAACATCTTTAGCCAAAGTCGCTACGCCCGTTACATCTGTCGTACGGAAATAGTACTGAGGACGATAACCTGTGAAGAATGGAGTGTGACGACCACCCTCCTCCTTCGTCAAGATATAGACTTCAGCCTTAAACTTCGTATGAGGTTTGATCGAGCCAGTTTTCGCCAATACCATCCCGCGCTCAATCTCATCCTTGTCAACGCCACGAAGCAACAAACCTACGTTGTCACCAGCTTCGCCCGAATCAAGCAACTTGCGGAACATCTCTACACCCGTAACTACCGTCTTGCGGGTGTCACGAATACCGACGATCTCAACTTCTTCACCCTTATTAATGATGCCACGATCAATACGACCCGTAGCTACCGTGCCACGACCCGTGATACTGAATACATCTTCGACAGGCATCAAAAAGGCTTTGTCGGTCTCACGCTTCGGCAAAGGAATGTAATTGTCCAGAGAATCCAACAACTCAAAAATAGACTTGAAAGCAGGATCTTCTAAAGTCTTAGACTCATCTGCACCAGCAGACATCGCTTCCAAAGCGGAGCCACGAATCACCGGAATATCATCACCGGGGAACTTGTACTGGCTAAGCAAATCGCGAACCTCAA
>JAHOYZ010000040.1 GCA_019038695.1 Candidatus Zixiibacteriota bacterium | reverse complement strand
TCGACAATACAACACGTAACAATGTGAGGAATGTCAAAAACGGGGTTTATCAACAAGCCCCTTGCTATGGGATTTGTGAACTTGTATACTGACTTCAATGACACAACTTCGACATTACGATAATCTGGGCACGGCCAGATTCGTTACTTTCAGTACCTACCGGCGACAGCCAACTCTGATTGATTGCCGGACCGTAACAGTTGTACTGAACTATCTCGATGCTGCCCGTTCGAAACACGGTTTCAGACTATTGGGTTATGTAGTCATGCCGGAACATATCCACCTGGTTTTGCATCCACCAGATGGTATGAAACTGGGTTTTGTGATTCGTGAAATCAAATCACGTTCAGCGAGGGACGTTTATAGCCATGAACCGAACGCACCGAAGGGCGTACGTCGTGTATTCTGGCAATTCCGATGTTACGACCATAACTGTAGGAGTCCTGAATCTGTCGTAGAAAAGATTCGTTACTGTCATAACAATCCTGTCAAGCGAGGAATGGTGGCTTCTCCGGATGAATGGCAGTGGTCGAGTTGGGTTTGTTATCATGGTGCCAAAGATGTTCCTTTGGTGGTGGATGTTGAGGAATGGTATGCATCGGTCCTATCGAACTAGACCCACAGCAAGCTGTGGGGCACCAGCGCTTTATTTTTTCTAACCAATATTTTCCATATATAGCAATAAGTTACTGATTTTCCCCTCTGCGCGTGGTTAGATTATTAATAGGTGCGAAGGGTAGAAACGAGAGCATCAAAATCACGAAACCTGATTACAGATTTACAATAACCTCTCAGAAGTAGATGACTGTCAAATCAAGTATCGTTCAGTACAGCTTAGATTTCAACTCCGGTTATCCGAATTGTATGAAGTGTACAAGTGATTCATTCCTACCCGGCTTTCCACTATTATTGAGCCAGAGACCTCATTTTTCATTTTCCTGCCACTCAAGTAACCTGTTTATTGAGTAGCTTGCAATTTCACCCGGTTCTTTAATCAAATGGGCTATCAACTCTTTTTGTTCGGGTTGAGTTTTGTCGATTTGAACTTCATAGTAACCAGTAGTACTGAGAAAGACCGATCGTTTCAGACTACTATCAGAAGGATACGCCGGCGACGCAAAACTCACTTCAGCCCAATCCCCGATTGTAGGCATAATGAAATAGTCGTTATCGGAAAACCCAAGTTGGCCAGTAATATCAGCACCCGTCATATCGTTACCGGCGACAATCCTCTCAATTTGTGGTGTGATAATCGTATTATCATCATATTCAACAGAGATATAATCAATTGTCCAGAAACTCTTAGGTGGATGCATTTTCAAGTTTAAATTGTTTCCAGGAATATCACTGACATCAATTTCAATAACTCTATCTTCAGACACATACGGTCCTCCCCCAAATATCATGCCGCGTTGAATCACCTCTTCACCTTTTTCAAGATGAAGTTTAAGAAGATACATTTCTTCACGAAGATTGAAGTGAGCCAATTCAATAATTTCCGGTTCCCAATTGTTCACCGCTTCGTACCAACGATCAACACCGTCACCTCGCATCTGAAGCATTTCTCGAATCATGTTTGATCCCCAGATTGCCGTTCCCGCATTTACAATTATACGTGCGGAGGTCGCATTCTCAGGTTTTTCAAACTCGAATGTTAAATGGTGTCTGGTGTCATGATTTGCATTGAGTTCCTGTTCTATCAGTCTTGTCTGCCATGCTGACTGGTCGTTGTTTATCACAAACGGGAGGATATCACGGTTTTGCTCGTCATAAGCTCTGTAGGGTGACACCGGTTCTGAAACAAGATGTAATTGTCCCGAAGTATCCGGCACTACGATCTTATCAGGGTCATGATCGATAATAAATAACTTCATCTCATCGAGGTATTGTGTTTCCTCTACTTCGTTCTGCAATCTTAAGCGGTAAGTGCCATCGACTGGCTTAACGTAGTCAAGCCGAGACAGCTCTGAACGCTGTAGTCCTTTACATATAGCTCCACCCAGAGGTTCAGCATCAAAAACATATTTGCTGCCATCCCAGGAATAAACAAAAGGACATGATTCCTTCAAAGCTACGGCGATAAGACCAACAATCAGGATAATACCTGCCGCCACAGCGATCACTGCCACGAACGATCCAAGAGGATCCGCGCGTTCCACCCACACCTGAGAAACTGAATCGACTGGAATGAGAATTTTCTGATACGTTGTTGTCGTAGCTTTCTTCCCTTGATATAAGGTTTGTTCTGTTTTTTGGGGTACAAGGCCGCTGATTTGTTTACTTTCCTTGAGTAATATTCCTCCTCGATCGGTGAACTTGACAATTTCGCCGTTGGCAAGTGTAACAGCGATTATCCGTTCTGTTGCCGGATTAACATTTTCGACTCCTACCTTGGCTGTTTTTGTACAGGCAATCATCAGGTTAATGAGCGCCACCATCAGCAACGCTACGATAATCTTGTTCCACATCTTACCACTCCCACCGAAACACTTTCGGTTTTTTTATGCTATAGCAGCGAGAAACCACCATCAGCAATTACAGTTTGTCCATGCATCCATCCGGCGCGATCCGCAACCAGCAAACTTACTACATCAGCTATATCTTCTGGCTGCCCGAGACGTCCAGCCGGGGTACTCTCGACAACTTTTGCTATCAGCTCCTCGTAGCCCGGAAAATGTTTGATAGAGTCTGTTTCAATGAATCCTCCCGCGACACCGTTTATTCTGATTCCTCTTGGAGCCAGCTCCATTGCCAACTGTCTGATAACTGCTTCCAATGCCGCCTTCGAGACGCCGATAGCACCATAGTTCGGAACCGCTCGTTTACTTCCGAGACTCGAAACCGCAACTACGACCCCTTTTTTCATTAGTTCCATTGAATGCTGCACACAGAGGAGAAATGCCCGCGTGTTGATATCCATCGACATATCCCACTGATTGGGTTTAATTTTATGAAGCGGTTTGAACGCACCAAAAGCGGCGCAGTGTACTAGAATATCAAGACAATCGTACGATTCCCGGATACGACTGAAAAGCTCAACAATTTCCTGCGGATATGCAAGATTAGCGCGTACTGTAAGACAACGGCCACCAATACTATGAATTTTATCAGTGGTAACTTTTGCGGCATCATCATCCTGAACGTAGTTTATTATTATGTTATTAATTCCATCATGAACCAGCCTAAGAGCAATAGCTCTGCCTATCCCGCGAGAACCTCCGGTCAGGAGTGCTACCTTATCGTTGTCTGGCTGTTCACTCATTTTTTTCCCTTTGATCAAGAAGCAAACGTACATAATCGATAATGAATTGCACCGTAAACAGGTTGTCGAATTTTACTGCGGTGAGATTTTTACCAAGGTAGTCAGTCATTGCTCCCTGATCTATCTTAGAACCTATTGCTTGTTCAATACGGAATCGGATATCAACAATATCAATCGATTCCGCTTCCAAATCTGAAAATAACCGAGCTGATGGAACTATTATATCCTGAGGTGCCAGTAACGCTTCCCTGATTGAAGTAGTTACTATTTCAGCAACGTCTATTTGACTCATTTCCCGGGTCATTTTGATTCCCCTATTATGAAAGCCATACTGTAGGCAGTGGATACACTAACGCTTCCTGTCAACCTCATGATCCCAATCTGGCTTATGAACTTTTTTATTTTCCCAGATGTCTCGACAGTAACGTTATCCTTGCCGCTCACAACAATATCAGACCAGTCGAAACCAACGTCGAATGGCAACCCGATAGCTTTTACTGCTGCCTCTTTGGCGGCAAACATTGAAGCAAGAGAACCGATCTGCTCATCTGTCAGTTCTCCATCAGATTCATCAATCCCGGCGTCCCGAAGTTCGTTTTCAGAAAAAAAATTGTCTTTAAGCAGAAATATATTCTTGCAACAAATGGACCTTATCTTATCCAGGCTCACGATATCAATTCCAATTCCATAAACCATGATTCACTCAAGACAGATCGTCATATTTTCTTAACGCCAGGCAGGCGTTCTGTCCTCCAAAACCAAACGAGTTGCTCATAACGCAATTCAAATTCATCTCGCGTGCTCTATTTGGTACACAATCCAGATCACACTTCTCATCCGGTTCTTCGAAATTAATCGTGGGAGGAATCACGCTGTTTTCAATCGATAACACTGAAGCGGCGAACTCAATCGCGCCCGCCGCCGCGACCAGATGTCCCACCATCGATTTTACCGAACTTATAGCAAGTTTGTGGGCGTGATCTCCGAATACTTGTTTGATTGCGAACGTCTCGGTTCTGTCGTTCATTTTTGTTCCGGTCCCATGAGTGTTGATATAATCTATCTCTTCCGGTCTTATCCGGGCATCCTCAAGGCAATTATTCATTGCCGTAATTGATCCCCAGGCCTCATCTGGTTCGTCGGTAAGGCGATACGCGTCGTTCGTACTGCTGTAACCACAGAGTTCGGCAAGTATTCTTCCCCCTCGACGACGACAATGTTCGAACTCTTCCAAGATAAGAACCGCAGCTCCCTCTCCGATCATAAATCCATCCCGTCGCCGGTCAAAAGGACGGGCCGCTGTTTGCCATTCTTCGTTATTTTTTGAAAGCACCCCCAGCATACTAAACGCGACCAGACCATATGGATTGACCATTGAATCCGCTCCACCCGCAATCACAACATCGGCCACTCCAGATCGAATCTGTCGCATCGCCTGTCCTATTGACTGGGCGGATGATGTACAGGCAGTGGTAGTTGTGTGACAATTCCCCCTGGCATTTGCCATAATCGCGATCTGCGCCGTAGGAACATTTGAAAGACCACACAGAGGGGTCAGAGGATGAATATTCTCAAGTATGTTAATCCAAACCTTACTGTAATCAATTTCTCTGCTATTATCAGTCTTCATTGATAATAATAGAGTATCGAGTAACTTTCGGGAATGCCCGGCATCCCACAATCCAACTCCCCCGGCTCCCATCGAAGTACCCACTCTGTAGGGATCAAGGCTAGAAAAATCCAGACCGGAATGTTCGATCGCTTCCTGAGCAGCGATAACAGCCATTCTACCGGGCCGTGACAGAGTCTTCAAAGATTTTTGGTTCTTGACGTATTGACCAAGTTCACTATCCCCCATCGGTATTTGAGCCGCGAAACGAGTCGGAAGGCTGGATACTTCCGGGGAATCCAGTAGAGTCACGCAACGTTGACCCGATGAAATGCCATCCCAGAAACTTGTGATACCCACACCATATGGTGAAACCACACCTATACCGGTAACCATTACCCGACGATCAGGCATCGTAATCCTCCGCCCATTCAACTCCTTCAAGTTTCGCTCCCCTGAGGAAATTTTGGTACATTACTTTTGTCATCGATTTCATCGATGGTGGATAAAAATTATCAATTGGTTGTAATGAGAAAGTAAGACGGCCGTTAGTGACAACTTTTCCTGATACTCGGATTATTCCGTCTAGTTGGACAATCGCATCGTCAGTAGAGATCTGAGTCATCTCTACTTCCATCTGGTCACCGGGTCGGACAATATTTCTGAATTTTACGTTGTTGACCAGGACCAATATCGCTTTGCGAGTTAATTTGGAAGACAGCTCTAGTAAAATCGTTGCTGCCTGAGCCATAGACTCAATTTGCATCGCACCGGGCATAACCGGATTGCCGTAAAAATGGTCTGCATAAATGTCTTCAGATAAAGTGGCACATTTGACCGCAGTCACACTTCTGTCAGCAATGACCTGTAAAACCCGATCAATCATTAAATAGCGCATACATATACACCTGTAGAGTTGCAAGCTATGGCTATTAGATAATTCATAATCCAAACTGTTTTGTAAATTATCAACAAACATTTAGAAGACGCCGGTAATCATTGTTGTATTAGTTTTGTCGAGAGTGAGCCCATCGGAACAACCGTGAACCACCCCTTTCCGCCTTCACTGAGCCATTGCAAATGGTGGGGACCCTTCCCGCTATGGATCGCTTACACTCCGAAGGTCGGCTACACCAAGGAGTTACACAAGAAGACAGCCGGGGGGTCGTCAATTCCCCATTAAAAAAAAGAGCCGATGCCCCCTTTGAAAAAAACCTCCGGCTTTCATTGACTGGGACGCAAAACCAACCTATGTTGGACGAGGTTTTACTGGAAAAGGAATTGCGGTTTGCCGACTATCAACGAACGTAAACGACAGATATACGAAGAATCATCAATGGCCCTCGGACGGGTCTGTGTCAAGCTGGGTTTTAAACCCAACGTCATCACAATCGTTTCATTCTTCTGCGGCATAGTGTCCGGCATATTCTTCTGGCAAGGCGAATGGCTTTGGGGTGTATTCTGGATGATCGTCACCTCGTTTACCGACATGCTCGACGGAGCAACAGCCCGAGCTGGTAAGCTGTACACCGTTTTCGGTGGTATATTTGACCATGTTTTTGACCGCTATGGTGAGTTCTTTATCCTGGCCGGGATCACGATGTCAGGTCGGGTTCATCCTGGCTGGGGACTGTTCGCTTTGTTTGGGATGATCATCGCCTCGTATACTCGTGCCGCCGCTGAATCGATGGGCAAAATCGAAAACTGTGCGGTGGGAATAATGGGCCGAATGGAGAAGTTCATCCTTATCATAGCCGGTTCCATCTTGGAGTGGTACATTCCGATAGGTGCCTGGCCGAACGGCGGATGGTTGGAAGTGGCTCTAATTATTGTCGGCGTGACATCGCATATTACCGCTTTCCAGCGACTCATCTACACCAAGAAAGTCCTGGGAGATAAACGCGAATTATGAGGGACGAAGTCCCCTTTTCTTAAGTATGGACGTGAACTGCAGACCTGCGATCCTACCCATGTTAGAATCTGAAACTTGAGGCCATCATAAGTGATAACAGCTATCGGTAATCCCGTTTACGATTATATCAAGACCAAAAAAGTCAACCCGGATGGTCGTGTGCTTTCCGGATGCTCCACCAACGCTGTGTTAGCCCTCTCCAAGATGGACGAGCCAACTCGTCTGGTGGGAGCCGTTGGCGACGACTACAAAGAGCAGTTCATAGCCGATCTGGCCGTGCATGGCATCGAGCATAAAATCGTCCCCTCACCTGAGACGGGCGGGTTCTCACTGATCTACTACGACGACTTTGGCAACCGTACGCTCGATCTGCTGGGTCGGGCAGCCGATATTGGCGAGATCAATTCTACCTGGTATACGGATTCCAAAGCGGTATTGATTGGCCCGATTCTTGGTGAAGTTTCGTTTGACAATATCCGTACCATTCGTAAGACATTCGATGGACTGTTTTTCTGTGACCCACAGGGATTGATTCGCGGCGCGGATAAAGACGGTCGGATCTATCACGAAAAAGTTGATGGTATCAATGAAGCTCTTGGGCAGTTTGACATCGTTAAACCGAATGAACTTGAAGGCCAGATTCTCACCGGGCTTGATTGCCGCGACAACCCCTACGAAGCGGCGAAGATAATCCACGCCTGGGGACCGAAAATCGTCATCGTTACTCTGGCGGAATTAGGCTCGATCATTTACGACGGCAAGCAATTTTATGACATCCCCCCGTATAGTATTGATCTGCTCGATTCCACCGGTGCGGGCGATACATACATGGCTGGGTTCACGTTTGAATATCTCAAAACCGGCGGTGACATCCATCGGGCAGGATGCTATGCCTCGTGTACTTCATCGGTGATGATAGAAAACACCGGCCCTGATTTTTCCATGACGGAAGCGATGATCCGCAAGCGGCAGGAAAAATTGCTGGCGATAAAGGATTATAAAGTCGTTGTGAAATGCAACGGCAATGGTTGATTGAGACCCTTAACGTAGACTTGTCTCCTGGGTGTCCGTCATCCTGACCGGAGTCGAATGGTGATGATACAAATCCCACAGCAAGCTGTGAACCACCATGCCCCTGAGCCCGTGAGCGTTTGACTTCTCGTCAGATTTGGTATATATTCCCAACGTAAGTATCCAACGACGGAAATTTCAAAGTGCTAATGAGTCCGTTGTCTTTGAATCGGTGTGTATGATGAATGACAATAGCCGAACAAAAGGGATGTTGCGTTTAGCGATCTTCATGTTTGTAGCATATCCCCTGGTGATCTCCGGCTGCGGTGATTCAACACCCACTGCGCCGTCTGATTCCCTGCCGGATGCGATAGGTTGGCAGATTCAGAATCCGACCCCGACGTCGCATAGTCTGTTCAGCATCACTTTCGTTGACGCCAATACGGGCTGGGCGGTGGGAGGGAATGGAACCATACTGCACACTCGGGATGGTGGCGTCAGTTGGAGCCATCAGAGTAGTCCGGTCGATTTCACACTGTGGAAAGTATTCTTTGTTAATCACCAGGAGGGTTGGATTATCAGCAGGGGAATGTATGAGAATGTCATTTTGCATACCGCCAACGGTGGTGACAAATGGGAGATACAGTCCTCCATCGCGACCGCCCGGCAGAGCGACGCCCATTTTGTAGATTCGCGACACGGTTGGGTGGTAGGCTGGGATAGCACAATCTATCACACTTCCGATGGTGGTGATACGTGGGTAACACAACAAACACCTCCGCTCGGTTACATCCAGACCTACTTTGAGGGGGTCTTTTTCATCGATTCACTGCGCGGCTGGGTCGTTGGTCATAACGGCCTGATGTTGAAGACAACCGATGGTGGCGGCAACTGGATTTCGAAAGGCGGAGAGGGTGGTGGTAACTTCAAGGACATTATTTTTGTAAATGATACCCTGGGGTTTGTATACACACTGGATGGGATGATTTTGCGCACCATTAATGCCGGCTGGAATTGGAGCTTGCTGGAGAATGTCCGAGGCTGGATGCGCGGTATCTCCTTCTCGGATGAAATGAACGGATGGGTGGTGGGCGAGTACGGACGAATTTACCACACGCATGATGGCGGTGACACCTGGACTCTTCAGGACAGTCTGCACACTCGGTATCTGTTTGATGTTTACTTTCACAATAGTGATACCGGTTGGGCGGTGGGTGAGAGAGGGGCAATCCTGCGAACTCTAAATGGTGGCGAGGACTGGCTGCCTATGAACCAAATTACTCTTGTTGATCTCAAAGAGACCGATTTTGTTGACAATCGTCGCGGTTGGGCGGTTGGCAAGGATGGGGTTATTGTGCACACCGCCAATGCCGGCCAGACCTGGACGCATCAGTCCAGTGGGTTCACGGGTCGGTTGTGGGGCGTTGACTTCTTGAATCAAGACGTCGGTTACGCCGTGGGGGATACCGGAACCATACTGAAAACCACAGACGGGGGGTTGAATTGGTCCCGCCAGTTCACCGGCAGTCCGGCACAGTTGATTGCAGTAGATTTCGTGGACGAAGACACCGGCTGGACGGTTGGTAGTGCCGCCACTATCTTCCACACGACGGATGGAGGAGCTAACTGGATCGCTCAGGAAAGCGGTGTTATTGGTCGGGGGAACCTCTGGAGTGTTGACTTCCTTGACAGCCAGCGTGGATTTGCTGTCGGACGCGAGAACCTCTTGCTCCGGACGTATGATGGTGGCGAATCCTGGCAGCACCTTGAGGGTCTCGTTGAAATGACCTGGCTAATAGACGTGCAGATGGTTGATGATACCACCATATGGACGGTCGGCGCGTGGGTGTTATTTGTGTCAACTGACGGAGGAGAAACCTGGATTGGCATTCCCGGTTGGGAGGTTGGGAAGACCTATCACTATTTGATCTCAGTGAACTTCGTAGATCTAGACCACGGCTGGATTGTGGGGGAACATATGATGGAAAGCTCTGGTTCAATCATCTACACCGACGATGGTGGTCAAACCTGGACCGACCAGTCACTGCCTGTCTCAAACGGATGTTACTCCGTGAAGTTCATCGACCAGTATACCGGCTGGGTCGTCGGTGCAAATGGATTGATTGTTCACACCACAACCGGCGGCATCCCGTAAGTCACCTCTCAGAATCGCTTAAAATCCAGATTGGACTGTGCCGTGCCCGGCAGACGCCCCCGTCTGCCGCGGATTCAATTCACACCCGACCCGACGCTCCGTGCTCCGCAATGACCATCAATATCTTGTCTGCCGCTTCGGTCAGCATCTCATCGGTATGAACCGTCGAGACAAAGGACACTTCGTATCCCGATGGGGGTAAATAGACACCGGTTTCTAGTAATGGGCCATGAATGGCGTTGAATCGCTCGATACCGGTCGTATCTACTTTGTGCGCCGCATGGGGGAGTTCATCCTGGAAAACCAGCCAGAATATCGAACCGATTGAAGCGACGTGAACTTGTTTGTCGAGCAAAGACGACCGTAGATAAGAAACCAGCTTGTTTGTCCTCAGTTCGAGGTCCATATAGAGCTGTCCGTCGGCCAGTTTCTCAAGAGTGGCCAGACCGGCGGCCATCGCGACCGGATTGCCCGAAAGCGTTCCTGCCTGGTAAACCGGCCCCTCAGGTGACAGCATGTTCATTATGTCAGCCCGTCCGCCGAAAGCGCCCACCGGCATGCCTCCGCCGATGATCTTGCCAAACGTTGTCAAGTCGGGAGTTATTTCGTAGAGTGCTGCCGCGCCCCCCATTTCCAACCGGAAACCGGTGATAACTTCATCGAGGATTAATAACGCTCCATGCTTTTCGCAAAGCGACCGCAACTTCCGCATAAAGCTCGGTCGCTGTATAAGCAGGCCATTATTGGCCGGGACGCCTTCGATGATAGCTGCCGCTAACCTATCGCCGTTGACCGCAAAGAACTCTTCGAGTTTCTCTTGATTGTCCAACGGCAGGATAGCGGTTAGGGAGGTAAACGCCTCAGGCACTCCCGCCGATGAAGGCTCCCCGAAAGTAGCTAGGCCCGATCCGGCTTGAACCAACAGGTAATCGCTGTGGCCGTGATAGCATCCCTCGAATTTGAGGATCAAGTCTCTTCTCGTGAAGCCGCGAGCCAGACGAACAGCTGACATCACCGCCTCGGTGCCGGAGGACACGAACCGTATCTTCTCCACATGCTCAACATGATCCACTATGAATTGAGCCAACTTGTACTCGACCTCGGTCGGGGCGCCATAAGTCATACCACGTTCGGCCTGATTCATAACCGCTTTGACCACATCGGCGTCGGCATGACCAAGGATCAACGGTCCCCACGAACAACAGAAATCGAGATACCGGTTGTCGTCGACATCTATGAAATATGGTCCATGTGCCCGCTCGATAAAACGCGGGACACCGCCCACGGATTTGAAAGCCCGGACTGGTGAATTGACCCCACCCGGAATAACTTGTTGTGCCTTCTCTATCAACGAAGCCGATTTCTCGGTACGATCAGACATACTCGATTTTCTCCTCAGTCCTGGTTCGCTTTGTAGTCATTGCTGGTAAGGTCGGCATAGACCGCATTAACGACTTCATCAACACTTTTACCATCCGCCTCTGCTTTGTCCAGACCTTTCCACGACGACCCGTCTCGCTTACCCAGAACGGCCGCCAGATGGAATCGATCTGATTCAACTTCGGAATAAACTCCCAATGGCAACGAACAGCCGGCATCAAATAGCGCCAACAGACCACGCTCCAACGCCACTTCGATACGTGCGGATTCGGAGTCCAGCGTAGCAATCACCTCCTCGATCTCCGCATCAGACGACCGGTTTTGTATGGCCAGAATACCCTGACCCGGTGCGGGCAAGAACAATTGTGGGGCGAGCCATACTGCTTCCAGGTCAGACAAATCGAGATTCAGTCGTGTCACGCCTGCCGCAGCAACAATGATAGCATCATAGTCACCTTGACGCACCTTCTCAACGCGCGTGGGCACATTGCCCCTGAGGTCTTTGATTCTGAGGTCCGGGTTATAAAACGCGATCTGACTCTGTCGCCGAGCTGAACTGGTCCCTATCACGGCTCCCGCAGGCAAAGGCAAGACACCCGATTCCTGGCGCAAACCGGGTCGCATGATAAGAAATTCCCGCCGGTCTTCCCGAAAGCCAACCGCCCCCACTGTTAGTCCATCCGGCATCGTGGTTCTGAGGTCTTTGAGGGAATGCACGGCCAGATCAATGCGTCTCGTCAGCAGAGCCTCTTCAATCTCTTTAGTAAAGAAGCCCTCACCTTCCATTTGATCGAACGATCGATCCGTGATCCGGTCACCAGTTGTCTTGATGACCTCGATCTCGACCGCAAGGCCGGTTTTGTCTTCGAGTTGATCTCGAACGAAACGGGACTGGGTCAGGGCCAGTTTTGAGCCGCGTGTGCCGAGTTTCAGAGTTCGCACAATTACCATTTCTCCAATTGGTTCAGCAATTATAGAATAAATACGGTTTCGGGCGATCAAAAGCAACCATTCGCACAGGTTAGGCTGACCAACTGCGACAAAATCATCATGGACTGGAGACAAATACTACACCTACAGGCTCGAAAATGATAAGGAATTGGAGCTATTTGCCATGTTTTTTCGGGCAAAAGTCTTTGCGAGATAGCACTTGCCAAAAATTGCGATAGGTGTATATTGAGTGGCTCTGCGGTCCGATACTTAGATTGGACCGGGATAGGAAGAGAAATAGTATCGTTTTTTAAGGAAGTTGAAGTGAAAGCCAAAATTCACCCAAAAGTTTTCGATGTCGAGGTGACCTGCGCTTGTGGCGCCAGTTACCCTACCCGATCAACTCGGAAAAAGATCAATGTGGAGATATGTGCTTCCTGCCATCCGTTTTTCACCGGTAAACAGAAACTGGTGGACACGGCTGGTCGTGTTGAGCGTTTCCGCAGGAAATACGCGAAGTTCCAAAAGAAAGACAATTAGCAGCCGTTTATTGGCCGCTATCCTGTTTTGCGGTGCCTATGAATCAGAAGCATAGGGCCGCTTTTCAGTTTGGCCAAGATTCTGGCGTCGGCCTGTCTTCCAGGTCGGAACTATTGTAGCCTGATATTATGCCGGACCTGAACATCGGTGGACAAGCTGTAATCGAGGGGGTTATGATGCGGTCGAAGGACCGGATCGCTACCGCCGTGCGCAAACCCGACGGCGAGATTCTGATCAAAACCGACCCCTATCGTGCCATTTCCAAGCGCCATAAGATTCTGGGACTGCCTATTGTTCGCGGGGCGGTGTCGTTTGTGGAGATGATGATAATAGGCATCAAGACACTCAATTTCTCGGCCGATGTCGCCATGAAGGAACTGGAGAAAGCCGAAGCTGAGGCCAAAGGTAAAGAGCAGGACGACAAACCTCCTCGATCGAATAATCTTATGCTCGGTCTGACGGCCGTTTTTGCGGTCGGAGCCGGGGTTTTCATTTTCTTCTTTATTCCGCTGGCTATCTCACAGTTTATGGGAGTTGATCGCGAAGCAGTTGGTTTCAATCTGGTGGCTGGCGGAATACGATTGACTATGTTTTTGATATACGTTTGGGTGCTTTCTCTTTTTGGTGAGTTCCGACGTATCTTTGAATATCATGGGGCTGAACACAAGTCCATCTACTGCTACGAAATGGGAGACGAACTGATCCCAGAGCGGGCTAAAAGTCATACACGGTTTCATCCGCGTTGTGGAACTTCGTTTATTCTCATCGTGGCCCTGTTTGCCATTGCCACTTACGCCATTTCCGACACGCTCTACGCAATATGGATGGGGCACGCACCATCCCTTCTAGCGCGCTTTGGCATCCATTTTTCGTTGCTGCCGCTGGTAGCTGGTGGATCATACGAGTTGCTGAAACTGTCCGGCAAAACACGCGATAACAAGGTTACTAAGATTCTGATACGCCCAGGACTCTGGCTACAGAAGATTACGACCAAGGAACCATCGACGGAGCAACTCGAAATTGGTATTGCGGCTCTTAAGGCAGCGCTTGGAATGGAGCAGGACAATGTCACCACTTATTCCGACGATACTACTCTGGTTCATAGTGACCCCCATCAATAGCCTTGCCGCAGATACTAAATTGACTTACAATTGATCTGGAGTGAAAACCTCACGGATATTCTATGTTAGAATTGGTCGACAAATTAGAAGAGAAACTGGACGCTATCGATAAGCAGATGGTGGCTCCTGAGAACTTGACGGATCAGAAGAAAATGATCGAGTTCAATAGGGAGAGGCGTCGAATTGAGAATATCCTCGAGTCTGGCCGCCGGTATCGAACCGTCAAAACTGGTCTGACTGATGCCCAGGAAATCATCGCGGCTAACGAAGATGAAGAACTGGTTGCCCTGGCTCGGGAGGAACTGGAGCTGTACCAAGCTCAGATTGAAGACGTTGAAAAAGATTTCCGTCTCAGATTACTTCCTCGCGACCCCAACGACGACAAAGCCGCAATTGTTGAGATCAGGGCCGGCACGGGTGGCGATGAAGCTGGGATTTTCTCTGGTGATGTCTTTCGGATGTATCAACGATTCGCCGACAATCAGAGGTGGAAGCTGGAATTGCTCGGGTCACACCCCGCATCTTCCGGTGGTTTCAAAGAAATCACCTTCTCCTTGACGGGCGATGAAGCTTATGGCAAGATGAAATACGAATCCGGGGTTCATCGGGTACAGCGAGTTCCATCGACAGAGACCCAGGGGCGAATTCACACTTCCGCCATATCAGTGGCCGTTCTGCCGGAAGCCGAGGAAGTAGACATTGAGATCAAAGAAAACGAGATCAAGGTTGATGTCTATCGTTCTTCAGGACCGGGGGGACAGTCGGTCAATACCACCGACTCGGCCGTGCGTATCACGCACCTGCCGACCGGGTTGGTAGTGACGTGTCAGGATGAAAAATCGCAGCTAAAGAACAAGACAAAAGCAATGAAAGTGCTGAGAACTCGCCTTTATGATATCAAGATGGCCGAGCATGATGCGAAAATTGCAGCTGAGCGACGTTCAATGGTTTTGACTGGTGACCGCTCCGCCAAGATTCGTACCTATAATTTCCCGCAGGGACGAGTCACCGATCATCGTATCCGCCTGACTCTATACAAACTGGATCAAATCATGCAAGGAGCAATAGACGAACTGATTGATGCTCTGCGTCATCACGATCAGGAGAATCGTATGAAACTGCAACAACAGGACGGAGTTACGCCGTGAACATTGCACGATGGGCAGTCGCCCTGCTACTGACAGTGATGCTATTATATGTCGCGAGGACAACCTCTCGTGGGCGACCGGAGTTCCAAACGCACACAGAGAACGGTTACACCTTCGAGTACACTACGGTGCCCAAGATAACTGAGAAGACAACCGACCGGTTGACTTTAAAAATCACCGGTCCATTTGAGCCCGGGGTGAACCCTGTTATCAGGCAGGTCAGATTCAGACAGGATAGTGATACTCCCATCAGTAAGTACGGTTCAGTCCCTCTGTTGGTCGAGGACTCAGCGACGGGGCTTTATTCGACCCCGATTACTGCCGGCGACAAGGGTGGTAAAACACGGTACTATTTTGAGGTTCGCGACAACATCGGCGGTCGAAGAGCCGTCTTTTTGAATCCGGACAATGAGCCGTTTGTGTTGAAGTACATCGGCGAAGTTCCCACTGTGGTAGTGGCCCTGCATATCTTTTTCATGTTTGCCACCGTCTACTTTGTTGTTCTTGGCATGTTACATGGTCTCAATCTTGTTCGCGGAGGGGTTGATATCTATGCTTTCGGACGGGCCTTTTTTCTGGCTACCGTTTGCGCCTTTGTCGGGGGATATCCGTTTGGATTTATGATGAACGCCTACGCCTTTGGAGTAATCTGGGAAGGAGTGCCATTCGGTACCGACGCCACCGACAACAAAACACAGTTGCTGTTTGTTTATCTTGTTCTCGTTGCTCTGGCTTCTATCGGTTCCTGGAGTCGCGGCAAATTGGGGCGGGATATCTTCTCACCCAAAACACTTGGTTGGCTTGGCACAGGGAGTTTTTTCCTTCTTCTGGGAATCTATCTGATTCCGCATTCGATCCAATTCGCACCGTTACTCACAAAGATTGTCTGCTGGAGTTGGATTTCACTCGTGGCGGTTCTATACCTGCTGGGACTGTATCTTAGCCAGAGGGATGCAAAATCAAAGGGCAAGGCACGATCGAGGATTTCCGGGGCGTGAACCTGAGACTACCGCTCCTTATTGCAAAACTAAGTGATCGCCTGGTAAAAGCCGGCATTGATCAGGGTTTGGCTGAAGTAGAAATAATTCTCTGCTACTTGCTGAATGTCGATCGGCTCAAGTTATACCTCGACGGAGAAAAACTGCTAACTGAAGAACTTCTCGCTCGGCTCGAGGAGATCGTCGCCCGCCGGATGACTCGTTATCCTCTTCAATTCATCCTCGGTGAGGCCTGGTTTTATGGCCGTCGATTCGTTGTGTCGCCAGCAGTGATGGTGCCTACCCCTGAGACAGAGATGTTGTGTCAGGCGGCTATGGGTTTTGTCCGCAGCCGCAAATACGAACAACCGAAGATTCTTGATATGGGAGTTGGCTCTGGGGTGGTTTCTGTGACGCTGGCCAACGAACTGGAAAATTGCTCAATCGTGGCGGCTGATATCTCAAACGAAGCTCTGGAAATAGCCCAGCAAAACACAAAAGAGCTGGGCGGAACCGACCGGATAAAGTTTCTCCAGTCCGACTTCTTCTCCAGCATTGATTCCACTGAACGATTCGACCTGATTCTTTCGAATCCACCTTATATATCGGAGGAAGAGTACCGCGATCTCCCGCCCGAAGTACTGGCCGATCCTAAGGTATCTTTGGTC
This sequence comes from Candidatus Zixiibacteriota bacterium, assembly GCA_019038695.1. Taxonomy (NCBI): domain Bacteria; kingdom Pseudomonadati; phylum Candidatus Zixiibacteriota; species Candidatus Zixiibacteriota bacterium. The sequence continues at coordinate 24,132 of JAHOYZ010000040.1, read as the reverse complement.
GCCGACGATGACGGCCTCAGTGCGATCGCACATATCATTGAAGCCGCTCCGGCCTATCTTGCTCGTGGGGGACGGATAATGATGGAAATCGGCTACAATCAGGCCGACCGCGTAAGCCGCCTGACCGAAACTGATGATCGCTTTCAATCGATTGCAATCCTGAAAGACCTCAATGATATCGACCGAGTAGTGATTCTTTCCTGTGACGAATGACCATGCCACGAGAGAAACTCGCTGATAAGATTGCTCGTACCCGCAAGATCATCCGGCTTTTGAGTATGCACTATCCGGATGCCGATTGTACTCTCAATTTTAAAACAGCTCACCAACTCATGGTGGCCACAATCCTATCCGCCCAATGTACCGATAAGCGCGTGAACCGGGTGACGCCCGGTCTGTTTCGGAAATATCGTTCGGTGACTGATTTCGCCGAAGTTGAGTTGATCGATCTGGCCGTCGATATTCGGTCAACAGGCTTTTTCAACAGCAAAGCGCGATTCATCAAGACCTCGGCTCAGCAGTTACTCGCCCGGCATGGCGGTAAAATGCCAGAGACGTTACCAGAACTGATAAAACTGACCGGAATCGGTCGAAAAACGGCCTCTGTTATTCTTGGGGCTGCATATGGCCTGGCGGAGGGAATTGTTGTAGATACGCATGTAGGCCGTATCAGCCGTAGATTGAAGTTAACAGTTCGAAAAGACCCTGTTGGGGTAGAATGCGATTTGATGAAGATCATTCCCGAGAAAGACTGGATCGTTTTTTCGCACCTGTTGATCTACCACGGCCGGGAGATATGTTTGGCTCGGAGCCCGGCCTGTGAAAGTTGTTTCCTGGGAGGGCTTTGTCCCTCTTCCACTACATGATTTTCTGGACTTTGTACCATCAGTCGCAGGGTGCCATGCTCTAATTTGTTTGGGCATGATTGATAGTCAGATTTGTAGGTCAGTCCACCGCGGCGGATTGCGGTCCTGACTTCTGCATCAGGAGGACAAGCCTCCTGACCTACTGGTGGTTTCGCCGCAATCGGCTGCCCCAAGCCGAGGTTTCTGCCGATTGCCGTTGCCCGGGATGCTCCCCCGGACTATATTCTGAAAACAAATTTGGGAGCCAATTATGTCCGACAGAGTAAAAGAGTTTAGAGAGGAACGAGAGCGGCTTAATGAAGTCCTTCTCTCGCGCAGCAATCTTAATATCAAGCGGTTCTTTTCGCTCGACACCGCCGTTTATCGAGATGGCGCCCTGGATGCCAGGACTAAGGAACTGCTCGGATTGGTGGCGTCGCTGGTTTTGAGATGCGATGATTGTGTGACCTACCATACTATTCGATCTCGTGAGGCGGGCATCACCGATGAAGAGTTCGATGAAGTGATGTCCGTTGGTTTGATAGCTGGAGGATCAATTACGATTCCTCACATCCGTCGGGCCGTTAAATTGTGGAAGGAGATGGAAGACTGATGCGATTGATCTCATGGTGCCTATTATTACAGTTGGTTCTGGTCGCAGGGATACAGGCTCAATCTGATCCCGGAGAGCAGATGGCCGCCGCTTTCGCGGAAAAATACCCTTTCTTTACAATGAAAGATACCGCTTTTTCGTTTGAGGGGGAGTTTGACCTTCCGGATGGTTACAGTTGGCCAGACTCAGCCAAATTGACTCCATACCAGTCCTGGATTTCCGGCTTTCCGCTTTGGCATCGGCACAAACCGGTGGGCGTTTGGAAAGGGGGCAAGGAGTTCGAGTCAAAGGATATCTCCCGCGTTGTGCACCTCCCGTGGAAAGGACCCACTTTTTCTGACGTTGGTTTCCCATTATATATTCTGGCGGAGTATCTGGTACACACCCACCGTGAAGTTGATTTGGCAATTGCGCTAAAAGGCGGCGATACTTTCGACTATCCCACATGGCTTCACAGCAAAGAGACTCTTTCCGGACTGGGGAAAGTCATGTTTCGTCCAAGTGAACCCAGAGATTCCAGCGCCAATGAGTATTACCGGTTTCTAAACATGCTCCAGAGACATTCTACCTATAAGAGTCTGGCGACCAATTGCGACTCTGTCGCAATCAAAGATGTCGCCCCTGGGGACATCTTCATAGGCTACAATGAGATAGGCGCGAAGGGAGCAGTCTATTTCGTTCTCAACATGATAACTAACGTGACCGGTGAGCGACTTTATTGTGTAGCAACTGGGTGCCCGGTGGCCTGTGATTTTCATATACCGCTAGTGAACCTCGATCGGGACGATCCCTGGATCACTGCCAGCCGAATGTTGGAATTGGTCGCGGACTATTCACACCATGGAAGCTTCCGCTGGCAAGGATTATAACCTCCTCAATAGGCCGCCGCCAGCGGTGATAGTCAAATGGAGAGAGAATATGAATTACTGGTGGCTTGTATCAGGAGGGATTGGGCTTGTTACGGCGTTTATTCACCTAACTAGAGGTCAGTTTGACGTCATCAAGCCATTTTTACATTGTGACTTAGCCGCGGTTCCAAAGGCAACGCTTCATGCTTGCTGGCACATGGTCACCGTTATTCTGTTCGCGTCGGCAATCGCATTGCTGTATTTGGGTGTGAATCCAATTGGCAAGGGTAGTAATGTACTTGCTCTGTTTATCGGTGGTCAGTTTGTAGCGTATGCCATCGTGTTTCTGGTTATCGCACTTGCTGGGAATTGGAGTAAAAAAACTAATCCGCCTAACGCAGTGGACCCTATTGCTTCCAATTGGAGTATTGTCCATTATTGGGAGCTTAGTGGCCTAACAACTCACCACACCCGACCATACTCACCAACGTTCGAAAGCAGCTGCGCTATGCTTTTTGTGATTTCTCTCACAGCGGAGTACGCTCTGCAAGATCGGCGTGGTGGGTGAGATAAAGACTGTTCTCTCCGGGTCGGATCTATTCATAACTTGCGTAGGCGTCATATCAGGCACGATTTCGTTTGACATAAGGTTGCACAGAACTTAGTTTAGCCCCGTCAGATAACTAAGAAACCTGTGTTGGGAGGTATACATACCTTGAATCGTAAAGGCTTATCCAGACTTCAAGCACTACTGGTGATAACTGCTGTTGCCGTTGCCGGGATGCTCATGTTTACCAGTTGTGATGATAGTGATGATGTTACAGGTACCGACGGAGTGTCATCCGCCTGGTCTATCAATGAATTGACGCTGGAGGGTAACCACTTCCGAGGCGTTTCCTTTGTCGATGAAGACAATGGCTGGCTGGCTGGGCTCGGCGGAATTATCCTTCGAACCGACGATGGAGGCGATTCCTGGCACATGCTGAACAGTGTAACGGAAGCTGATATCTGGGATGTGGATTTCATGGATACAGACACCGGATGGGCTGTCGGCGATAATGGCAAGATACTTCGAACCGGCGATGGCGGCCTGACCTGGAGTTCCGCCTCAGCCGAAATTACTGACAGAACGATTTTCGACTTAAAAGTCCTGTCTGGTCGCAAGCTATTAACAGTGGGCGGCGGATCAAAGGTGTTGTTCTCGCTTGATGGCGGGCGAACCTGGGATTCAATCAGTGTCGATGATGGCAGCGCCGATCTGTTCGGCCTGGACATCTCTGGTGATGCTGCGGTGGCGGTTGGCGACAGCGGCCGAATTATTGTCGGCTCGGATTATAACGATATCTTCAGTCGACTCGTTGCCGACTCGGTCAGTATCGACACAATCACATGGCTTAATGTGATAGATACAATTGTTATCGATACACTTGACCCGCCCGAACCGGAGACGACTTTTGTTGAAGACCCTAACGACTCTATCCCGGATTCAATTTATATCACTCTTGACACCCTTATGCACACTGTCGATACAGTGTGGGCCGAATGGAATGCTGTAACCAGTGGTGTTACGACAGCTATCAACTCGGTGGCTATGGTGAGTAACACAACCGGCCTGGCGGTTGGTGATGACGGAGTTGTCCTGGCTACTGCCGACGGTGGGGCTACATGGACCGATGCCTCAATCGTGGATGTCACTGAGGACCTGCTGAAAGTACGCTTTGATAATACCTCGACCGGCTGGATCGTCGGTGAAGGCGGAAAGATTTTGTACACCACGGACGGCGGTAATAATTGGACCAGTCAGACCAGCGAAGTCACTCATGATCTGTACGACATTACCAGTCGGACTACGAGCAATCTGATAGCAGCTGGTTCCCTGACCCTGATAAAGACATCCGATGGCGGTACGACCTGGCAGGCAAACCCGAGTGGGACCATTAGCACACCGTCGCTGATGGATATCACATTTGTAAATGACAGCTTGGGTTTTGCAGTTGGTTTTGGTGGTGCTATTTTGAGGACGACCGATGGCGGCGAGACCTGGGAATACCGGCGTCGAAATAAGGAATCCTTTGTCGATGAGTGGTTCACCGAGGTTCAGTTCTGGGATGAAAGCACCGGCTGGAGTATCGGATTTACTCCCACCCAGGGAGCGATCTGGAACACAGCCAATGGTGGAGAATCATGGATAAAGCAATCTACTGATGATGAAGAATGGACCAGCCGGGCCGAAGGTATGTTCTTCCTTAATCAGGATATTGGCTGGATCGTTGCTGTAGATAAGGTACTTAAGACCACCGATGGTGGCGCAACCTGGACTGACTTATCCTTGATATTGACCACCGATCTTTCCGGTATTGCCTTCGTTGACGAGTTGACTGGCTGGGTCGTGGGCACGGCTGGCACCATCCTGAAGACTGAAGACGGCGGAACGGAATGGACAAATCTGACCAACGAGGAACTGATCTCCAATCTACATGACGTCACCTTTGTCAACGATACCACCGGTTGGGTGGTAGGCAATTTGGGTACAATTTGGAGAACTATCGACGGTGGTAGTAACTGGGTCGTTGATTCTACCGCTAATACTACAGTTGGGTTGAATACTGTTTTCTTTGCCGATTCCGCCAACGGATGGATAGTTGGTTATGGTGGAACTATTCTGCATACCGTCAATGCCGGACTTACCTGGACTAAGCAACCCAGCCCGACCCCCGCCAACCTGAACAATATCTGCACCAGTGACTCAACGCTGAATAAGCTGTGGATTGTTGGTGAGGACGGTCTGATTATGTCGACGACAACCGGCGGGAATTAGTACCTGCACAGAATTATAGATTATTCAAAGCAGGCCCTTTTCGGGGCCTGCTTTTTTTTGGTTCGTCCGATAATTCAACGAAAGATGGAAAAGCTAACCGCCCACCCGATGTTATATACTCTGGATGGGCTACCAGTGTATTCGGGAGCAGACATTGCCGCCAGCTACCAGTTCGTCTTGACGTTGACAAACAGAGTCTGGCTCTGACGCCAGATGAAGAAGATCACTTCGCCGGGTTGTTCGGTTTCGACACCGGTCATAACCTGTTCAGCATCTTCGATGGATTCAATATCTGTGTCGCCAATACGCTGGATAATATCGCCGATCCTCAGACCACCCACATTGGCTGGGCCACCTCTTTTGAGTCCCGAAACAACCACTCCCGTAAATGTTTCAACCTCAAGGTTGTTGGTCATGTAGTCGGCAAAGACCATACTACGAACTTTGAACTCCAGACTTTCGCACTCGTACTCGTCAGCGTCGGCCGCCACCATCGGTGCAGCCTCAAGGGTAACTAGTAGTTTTAACGTGTCTGCCCCGGTCTCATTGCGACGGATCACCGTCATTTCGACAGCAACGCCGGGACCAAGTTCGGACATCAGGCGTTGGAATACCGGCAGTTTTTCCTCTTTGTCCACATCGACCTGTTGACCGTTGACCTCACTGATGATGTCTCCAACTTCCAGGCTGGATTTGTCGGCAGGAGAGCCGCTAATGATCTCATTGACAATAATACCGCCTGGCAGGTCCAATCCCCAGTATTCGCCAATATCCTTTGTCAGCGCCTGAAGTGAGATTCCAAGCCAGCCACGATCAATTTCACCCTGAATGGGCGGATCGGCGATCATCTTCTCCAACCGTTCGGCGGTTATGACCCCCAACAGCGGGATGCCAAATTGCCCGAATGACTCCAGCAAGCCACTCGCATCGGTGTTGGCCATTGAGGGATCCATCAACGCTCCCAACACGCCCACAGGTTCGGAGTCGGCATTGAACAGAACAGAAGTTATCTGCAACGAGTTGAAACCAACAGTCAGTGGGAAGCGTTCCGGGGATTCGACCAGGGTCGAAATCATACCGACATCTGCCGCCAGGGGTGGGGTGATGAACTCGGGCAGAAGCATATATAGCCCCAACCAGTCACCGGGCTTGAAATCGCGGTCGATCTTGAACTCAACCGGTGTAAACTTGTCACCCTTTGTATCAACCTGTAGAAACCCGATCCCGGTGAAGCGTTCCACACCGAGATACTCCGCCTCGTAGGTTTTTCCGTCCAGGGTGGATACCTCTATATACGTTGGGTCGGTCTTGACAGTAAATCCTGAGAACGCAGGCAGACCGGCATTGTTGGTCAGTGATGAACCATCGAAAATAACCATACCGTCCTGTGTAACAATCGTTCCCAGGTAGCGTTCGGACTGCTCGGCAGAATGAATCCCGAACGACACTTCTAGCTTAATGTCGATGATAACAGCAAATGATCGGACCTTCTGTTCGAGAAACTCAAAATCAAAATTCTGGGCCTGCGTAACGGGTACCATAACCAGCGCCAACACGAACACCAGCAGGAGTGGCATAGCCGGGGTCATACGCTTACTCATCGATCTGTTCCTTCATTGACGGGTTGATCTTTATTATGGCGTAGCGAATGCTACCATTACGGCGGACCGTCAGCAGTATCTTTCCCTCAGTAAGTTCTTCGAGCGACTGATAAACAGTGACAAAATCGGTCAGGCCCGCAACCATTGTCCCATTGACATCAGTCACTACATCCTCTCGTCTCAAACTTCCGGTCATTGCTGCCCCGCCTGGCTTGACGCCTGTCACAAGCACGCCCAGCGAGTCGTCAAGGTTATTGTCAATCTGCATCTGCCGGGTAATACCCTTCACGGTAAAACCCCATCCCTCAGCCTCGAAATCCTCACCCTGAAGATCACCCAACCGCTTGGTAGTGATCTTGAAACTGTACGTTTCATCTCCTCGCAATACCTTCAGGGAGAGCTCGGAGCCTGGTTTAAACTGGGCAATTCTATTATAGAAAGCCGGAAGTTCTTCGAGAAACCGCGCCGATACCGGCTCGTTGTCAATTTCCAGAATGACATCACCAGCCCCGAGAAAACTGACCTCCGCCGGCGATCCGGGATCGATTGAGGACACCAGAACACCGGCGTCGCGGTGCGTATTGAAGAACTCCTCCATTTTCTGCAACGCCTGGCAATGAATGCCGATCCAGCTTCGTACTACTTCACCATGATCTAATATCGAGGTCGTGACCTCACGGACGACATTGATAGGAATGGCAAATCCGAGATTGTTGGCGAACATAGTTGCACGAGAATTGATACCGATGACACGGCCGGAAAGATCTACCAACGGTCCCCCGGAGTTGCCGGGGTTGATAGCGGCATCGGTCTGAATCCACAAATTGTATCTTCCCGTTCGCTCACCGGTAGGAAGCCGGACATCGGCACTGAAATAGCGATCGCGAGTTGAAATCACGCCGAATGAAACCGAGCGAGAGAGTGACAACGGAGAACCCATAGCCAACACAAATTGCCCAACTTCAATCGAATCGGAGTTACCGAACTCGGCAACTCCGAGTGTCCCATCATAGTTTTCGAGGTCCAGTTTTATGACAGCTAGATCCGTCAGTGGGTCCCCGCCTACAAAAGACGCCGACACCTGCTCCTTATCTCCCAGGGTGCAGATTATCCGCTCGGCTTTACCAGCCACGTGATAGTTGGTAACCACGTATCCGTCCGTGTGAAAAATTACACCCGACCCGATCACCGCCTGCTTTTCCAATTGGCCGGTGCTATAGTTCTTGATCACCGGCTGAATATGAACCAGCGCGGGCAGGACACGATCTCTGGCACTGAGGATCTGTTCCTGAAGATTAGCGTCGGCAGTGCCAACCAGGCTGACTGCAATCAATACTGACAGGAGTAATATGCGTACAGAAGTCATCAAATCTCCCCGGAGTTGGAACTACTAATCGTCTAACAGTTGGCCGCACCATAGGTCCAGACCAACTCCTTAATCCACCGGTCCGATGGTTTTTTGAGTATAGTGCAGGGGTATACTCGCTACAAGATTAAAGATAGCGAGATATGTAGGGATCACCCGCTCTTACCTATAACTCCGGGTGACGCGCAGACAGGAATGTTGCCAGCAATTTGACGGAACTGTCACACCGAGTTGAAAGCCAGCCTACTGCCTATCGCTTCCAATACAAATCGATCGAGCCCAGACCAACCTCAACATCAAGAATCAGTCGAATTTCAGCGTCCTCAAAATCGGGGGATTCGTAAACATCGTCATCCACTTCATCGAGTCGGTCGTGGTGAAAGTCAATCGATGACAGCCAGTTAGCTCCCTCGGTGATTACCCGTACCGGCAGACCGCGAGGGAGAATGATGTCCATCGAACCCAGGCCGACCTCAATCGTAACTTTGGATTCGCCGGTGTACTTTCCTCTAAGGTCCAGATCAAAAGATCCTACACCTCCGGAAAAATCAAGTGTTTCGAAATTGGCGTTGCCGATCTGGCGCATCTCCAGTGATGCAGCACCCGCTTCGATTCTGATTTCTTCAAGTCGGATTGGGTTGGGACTGGAGAAATCGATCTCTGCCGAGGCCGCCCCGACTTCCAGCGAGAACTCTTCAAGTTGCAATCCGCCCAGGTCCATCTCAGCTTCGCAGGCACCAATATCCAGATCAAACCTCAACGGATAGTTCTGTGATATAGTCATATCCCATTTGTGGTCCTCGGTATCGATGTTTTTATTGTCCCGATGATTACTCTCCAGAATGAGATCACCAACATCGTTTCTGACCTCGTACTCGTGGTCAAAGTCGATATTCCGTGTGTCATAGGTGACTTCCATCTCGACTACGTTGTCAATATCGCCAGAGGTCAACCAAATTTCACCGGCGCCAAATTCGACACTAACGACGACCCGCTTCGCTCCCTCGGGGGGAACATCCAGCGTTTCGTGTTTGACCCGTCCAGCAAACAAGGTCATTGGCAGAAAAACAACAAACAGCAATGATAACGTTTTTGCTTTTGAGAACCACATAATCATCTCCTGTGGATACATGGGAGTAGCTTACTTCTGAACTCTATTACGCAAGGTGAGCTATTTAGATTCATCGGTTCGATCGGATTGATCGGTAGCCTCGGGTGGTTGCGAGGGATCGGGTGGGTGAACATGGGATACCGGGCGTATAGGTGGAGGAGCCGGGGCTGGTGTCTCCCCATCAGAGTGGCGGCGATCTCTTAACCCTTTGTAATCCCTGAAGCCGAAGCGAGTCAGGATAGCGGCGCCCAGACCCGAAAGAATTGGGAAGGCAGTGATCATAATAGCCACGACCAGGAAGAATACTCCAAATCCCTCGGCTACATCACCTTGCTGGCCCAGCAATACAGCCACAAGAATCCACAGCGACATATGCAGGAAGACACCCAGGACCGACTGGAACAGCATGCCTTTCTCGCCACCTAATAATCTGATAGCTGTGATGCGACCGATAGCGTTACCGAAAATCACCTCGCCAAGGATAAAAGCGCCCAGATAGATGAAAGGGATGAAGGGCACAACTACCAAACCGATAATTGTAACGGCGGCCAGGGCGATGACAATGGGCAATAGTAGCAGGAACAAGAAGCCGAGCAGCGAAGTTTTGATCCTGCGCTTACCGATACACTCCTGCATCCGCCCGATCTGTCGAGGCATGAGTTCGACGAGTAGGAAACAGAAAAACATCAATAGTACGGTAAATACGATGACTACAACCAAGCCATCACCAGAGAAAGCTGGAGTGAAATCCTCCAGTTCCAGCGGTGATTCGGACTCGATTATTTCGCCAAGGACAGTCCCGCCAGGTTTTTTCACAACACTGGTGGCTTCCACGCTGCCATCCACATGGCCGGATTCGGTAATGAGTACCCGCCCCCTGATGGATTTGACACTTCCTTTGACCCATCCCCGAATCGTCACTCGGCCATAGGCAATGATGTCCCCCTCGACAAACTCGTCATAGCCAATTAGCACGGTCTTTTCCAACGTGCCAATCCACCGCTGTTCTGTGCAGCGATCCATGACATCCATTTCATTACTTGTGCGCCAGCCAGATGTCGGTTTCTGAGTGCCGGAGCCAAGACCCTCGACGAAGGCATCTACTTCAAAGTCGTAATACCATTCGAGTCCGTCGGTTCCTATGGCGATCACACCCTCCGGTGTGAGAATAATTTCATTAAACATGGGGTCGGAAGGAAAATCAGAGCCAGCCGAGTCGTCAACCTCGGAAATTGAGAGGTGGTCTGCAGAATCTATTGCAACCGGATCACTTCGATCGGGCTCTGGAGGAGCGGCCGAAATACTGGACAACAGCCAGAAACATATGAAGGCCACCAGGGCTGGTTTAATCGTAGCGCGCATGAAACGTCCTATGTATCAGCGGTCGAAACTAGTATAGAGCTACATGTACATCACCAGTAGATGACGAGATGTTTATGCTCGGTCCGCCCCGACCGAACTCACCTACCACCTGATAATTAGAAACCGACTCAATCGAGATCGGCACATCCGTCTTGATATCTCCGGCGTCGGACTCAATATGCAGCTTACCGGACGACATCTCAGGAATTGTGAAACGGATGTTTCCGCTGGAGGAATGGACGAAGAAGTCGCGAGGGCTGTCCAGTTCTGTGCGAACGTAAACATCCCCTGTCAGACTCGTCACATCCAGTGCCCCTCGAACCTGATTGATTTCAATCTTGCTGGTTGCCGTTTTCACACGAATATCACCTTCAATCCATTGCAGACTTACAGTGCCGGACGGCTGGCGAACAGTGACCGGGCCAAAAAGGAACTCGCCTTTTGTGGTTCCTTCCTGGTTTTCAATATCTATTTCCCCCTCTATCGAGGAGAGAGTAATATCGGTGGCTACACCATTGATAGCAATATCAATCGAAGTAGGCACAGCAATAGTATAATCTACTGCGCCATAGGTATCGGAACCAGCTCCCAGAAGTTTCTGCCAAAAGTTCCGACCACGACCATGAAACCGAAGGTAGTTTGTCTGGATGATAATATCCGACCCAATTTGACGAACCTTGATCTCAATATGATCGGCCACATCCTGGGCTTCATCGCTGCTTCCGGCCCGAATCCGCTTAACGGCATCGATAACGACTCGATCATCCTCGCTACTGGTGATTACAATATTACCTCGTGGGACAGTGAGATCGAGTGTCGCTCGCTGGTCAAGATCAATTATCCTCTGATAGTCAAAGGTATAATCGTCACCGAAGGCCGGAGTTCCAGTCAGCAGTACCGTGGTTAGGAAACCAAAAGCTATGATAAAACGCCATGGCATACAGGCATACTCCTTGTCACAGTTCCATCCGGTGCCCTAAATACCTCTGAGCTTTTTCTTGAGAAGCTCACGGGCCCGAAAAATCCGCGCTTTTACCGTACCCAGCGGTATACCTAATAAATCGGCTATTTCTTCGTACGATTTATCATCCTGATGGCGGTAAACTATAACTTCTCGATATTTATCGGGTAGCGACTCAATTGCATCCCCGATACCTATACGCTGCTCTTTGCGTACCAGATCTCTCTCCGGATGGTACGAATAGTCAGGAATCTCGAACTCTCTGCCGTCAGATTGCCCGTTAATCGGCCTGTCCAGCGACAGTGCCTTAATACGTTTCTTGCGAAGGAAATCAATGGAGCAGTTGGCCGCAATCCTGTAAAGCCAGGTAGAGAAACGATATTCCGACCGATATGTGGCCAACGACGAGAAGGCCTTCATAAACGTCTCCTGCACCAGATCATTGGCCGTCTCCTTATCCCGAACAATCTTCAGGATTATGTGGAAAATGGCCATCCGGTGCCGATTTGTCAGGTCACTGTAGGCTGCTTGATTGCCTTTCAGGGCCTGCTGAATGGAAGCTGCATCTTTATCTGGTAACACAACCTTATCAATGCCATACGATCAGGGGGGTTTGCAGTTTCAACATAGCGTCAAAGAATATAACAGATGGGACCGAGTTCCAAGGAAAAAAGTGCCGCAAGCTGATTGGACTAGTTGTTTCAATCACGTATAAGTTCAGTCTGAAACAGACATGTTGGGAATTGCCTGTTGTCAGAAATTATACATTGTGCTTCCAAAATGTTCAATTCCGGGATGAAAATGTGTACTGCCGATGCACAGGTGTCGTTACTAAGAGGAAGGAGAAGATGTGTGCTAAACATGCTGTACGACTGGCCAAAATACTACGAAGTAGCGTTTTCGTTTCGCGATATTCCTCACGAAGCGAGGTTCATACGCGACTGCATCAGACGCTTCTCGGCCATCCCCGTCCGCCGTGTACTGGAGATTGGTTGTGGACCGGCACCCCACGCAGGTGAACTTCAATCACTTGGTTATCAATACACTGGACTCGACATCAACCGTAAGATGCTCGCCCATGCAGAGAACAAATGGCGACATCTGAATCCTCGTCCGGTGTTACTCGAATCCGATATGACCTCCTTTGAAGGCGTCGACCGCGCTGATTTTGCCTATATCCTGCTGGGGTCGCTATATTTGCACTCAATAGATGAGATGAACTCTCACTTTGACTCGGTTGCCAAAGCCCTCAACCCGGGCGGCCTCTATTTCCTGGACGGGTGCATCCAGTTCTCCGACCCACTCGGTAACAATCGTGACAATGCCTACACCATTGAGAAAGACGGCATCACAGTGTCTTCCGAGTTCGCTATTGAACTATTAGACGCCGATCGTCAGATGTACGAGGAGGTCTGGACAGTTAACGTCGATGACCACGGCCATAAGAAGAAGTTTGAGATGGTAGAGCGTAATAAATCAATCGAGCCGACCGAGTTTGTCGGTTTCATCAGCCAACGACCGGATTTCGAACTGGTCGGCTGGTGGCAGGATTGGAATTTCGATCGCCCGATCCTCCGGGCTTCCAATGTCACTCGGCCTATCGCCCTGGTACGCCGCGTAGCATCAAATGACCGCTGATCCAGCTGCGCCTGCGTGTTTGCTTCTCTCCCAACCCGAGTCCCGCTGATTCTATTAGCCCGTAACCCCTGACAACATGTCGATTCACACAATAAAACCGCCCCTGCAGAAGCAGGGGCGGTTGTTATTGCTTAGTAAGATTTCTCTGTCACATGATTACCACGGACAATCCGCAGGGGCTGGGCCTCCGCGGAATAGGTAGTCGACAAGGTAAACCAGGTCCGAAATATCGATATCACCCCCCGGTCCGGATATACCGTTAATATTCCCCTCATCCATACATGGTAGCTCTGGCCCCCCGGTAAAGAGGTAGGCAACCAGGTATGTCAGATCATCAATCTGTACCAGGTCTGCCGGGTCGCCATTGACATTACCGCGTATGCCTTCGCAGCAGCCGTCACACGCATCACCCAGTCCGTCACCGTCTGTATCGATTTGATCCGGGTTATGCACGGTAGGGCAATTATCGCAGACATTGCCGACACTATCTTCATCCTGATCATTCTGGTCGGTATTGATGCTGTCCGGACAGTTGTCACAGACATCACCGACGGTATCATTGTCCACATCGGACTGGTCAGGGTTGTCGTCGCCTGGGCAGTTATCACAGGCGTCGCCGTGCTCGTCGCCATCAGAGTTAGTCTGGTCCATATTGGCAGCGTTGACGCAATTGTCGCAGACATCGCCTATATCATCGCTATCGTCATCCGCCTGATCGTCGTTGTATACTGTTGGGCAGTTGTCAATATCACTGCAATAACCGTCGCCATCGATGTCGTTATCCGGATCCAGAGGACACGGATCACACTCATCTCCGATACCGTCATCATCGCTATCGAGTTGATTCGTGTTGGGGTCATCCGGACAATTATCGCAGAGATCGCCAACACCGTCGGTGTCAACGTCTGACTGATCCTGGTTCCAGACTTCCGGACAGTTATCACAGACATCACCGACAGTATCGCCATCGCCATCCGCCTGATTAGTATTGGGATCAGTTGGGCAGTTATCGCAAACATCACCCACATCGTCGGAGTCGGCATCAGCTTGATCGACATTGGGATCGGTCGGACAGTTGTCACAAACATCGCCCACGGTGTCGTCGTCGCCATCCGCCTGATTGGTGTTGAGATCAGTAGGGCAGTTGTCGCAGACATCACCGACAGTATCGCTATCGGTGTCAGCCTGATTTGTATTGGGATCAGTGGGGCAATTGTCGCAAACATCACCCACATCGTCGGAGTCGGCATCAGTTTGATCGACATTAGGATCGGCCGGACAGTTGTCACAGACATCGCCCACTGTGTCACTGTCGCCGTCAGCCTGATCGGTGTTCGGATCAACAGGGCAATTGTCGCATACGTCTCCGACGTCATCGCTGTCACCATCTGCCTGATCATCGTTATGCACGGCAGGGCAGTTATCTACGTCACCACAGACTCCATCGCCATCAATATCGTTATCCGGATCCAGAGGGCACGGGTCGCAAACATCACCGATACCATCGTCGTCGGCATCAGCTTGATCGCTGTTTGGATCGTCGGGACAATTGTCGCAGACATCACCGACAGTATCGGTATCAGTATCAGTCTGATCGACATTGGAATCATCGGGACAATTGTCACAGACATCACCGACCGTATCACTATCGCCGTCAGCCTGATTGGTATTGGGATCAGTGGGACAGTTATCGCAAACATCACCCACATCGTCGGAGTCGGCATCATTCTGATCGACATTGGGATCGGTCGGGCAGTTGTCGCAGACATCACCGACCGTATCGCTGTCACCGTCCGCTTGATTGGTATTCGGATCGGTGGGGCAATTATCGCAGACATCACCGACCGTATCGCCGTCGCCATCGGCCTGATCGGTGTTGACGTCAGTCGGACAGTTGTCGCACAAATCGCCTACCGTATCACTGTCGCCGTCCGCTTGATTGGTGTTGGGATCAGTGGGGCAGTTATCACAGACGTCGCCCACACTATCGGTGTCGCCGTCAGCCTGATCGGTATTCGGTTCGGCTGGGCAATTATCGCAGGCATCACCGATCGTGTCAGAGTCTCCATCGGCTTGAGTTGGATTATGCACTGCAGGACAATTGTCAACATCGGCACAATGACCATCGCCGTCCGCATCGTTATTGGGGTCGTTGGGACAAGGGTCGCAGACATCACCAATACCGTCGCTGTCAGCATCTTCCTGATACTGATTCGGATCATCAGGACAGTTGTCACAAACATCGCCTACTGAATCGCTGTCACCATCAGCCTGATCAGTGTTGGGGTCATCTGGACAATTGTCACAGACATCACCTACTGAATCGCTGTCACCATCAGCCTGATCAGTGTTGGGGTCATCCGGACAATTGTCGCAGACATCACCGACTGTATCGCTGTCACCGTCGGTCTGATCGGTGTTGGGGTCATTCAGACAGTTATCGCACAGATCACCTACTGTATCGCTGTCACCATCTGCTTGATTGGTGTTGGGATCGGTGGGGCAGTTGTCGCAGACATCACCGACCGTATCGCTATCGCCGTCAGCCTGATCGGTATTCGGATCAGCGGGGCAGTTATCGCAGACGTTGCCGATATTGTCGCTGTCGCTGTCTTCCTGGCCGGGATTGCTGTCGTCGGGACAGTTATCGCAGACATCGCCAAGGTTATCACCATCCGCGTCAGCCTGATCAGTGTTGGAGTCTTCGGGACAATTATCGCAAACATCTCCGACATCATCACTGTCAACGTCGGCCTGGTCTGGATTATTATCATCGGGACAATTATCACATACATCACCGTGACCATCGCTATCGACATCGACTTGTGATGGATTATAGACTTCGGGACAATTATCAGCAGCACAATATTGACCGGGTATGTTTGGGTCGCCAAAGCCGTCCCCATCTGGATCAACGCAAAATTCACAATCATCACCAATGTACAGCACACCGCCCCACACGGGTCGGAACATCACCGATGATCCTCCGGCATCGGACCCAGTGAACATGAAATCGGTTGCGGAACTGTAGTAGGAACTGTCCATCATGATCAGGTCATCCACGGACCAGCTTGACAGCGTGAAGTAGTAACTGGCCCACAGGCGTCGGCCAGTGCCGTCACCAGGAATACCGGGATTCATGAAGGCCTGTCCACCGATCAAGTACCGTTTATTGGCATTGGTGACATTGATGTCGCTGTTTTCATAGAAGAACGGTCCAATGCCAAAACCATCGTTGATGAGCGGTTGTCCAACGGCGCTGTCCATCTGGAGGTTAGGATTATCCCAGATAAACCCAGCTGTTGCACCTGTTAGTTTGTAATCATTGTAAACATAGACATCGACTTGAACCTGCATTTGCCCCGTGCCAGCTTCGGGACACAGCGTAGCGACCAGCGCTAGCGTATCCGGAGTACCGGGGTCATTTGGATGCTGCGCCGCTACCGATGAAACGGTCGAAACGAGCAGGAGTAGAGCCAGTAAGACCAATCTGTGGTTCATAAGATCCACCTCCATGTGTGGTTGGTGAGGATTTCCCAGAGCGGGACTATTCTCGATGGTTCATTAGCATTCAACACTTCCCCGCGGCATCGGGAAGAGAGAGGTATGGCATCGCTCAAGTACTCAATTATCATATGGCTATAAACTGTAGAATACACGGATCAGGTGTGCTCCGCGCAATTCTGAGTCGCACAAGTATGTCAATGTAACGGTATGTTACTTTTCTAAGTGTAATGATACGCCATGATCGGATGCGTGTCAAGCTTATATCGCGACTGATCTCTGATTGCGATTTCCGAAAATGTACACGACCTCTCACTTTCTCAAGGATCTGTTCACGGCATATGCATACAGCAATCATTACCTGAAGCAGTACGGTAAGGACTTTTCCAGCGAGAAGTACGAGGATAACAGCATACTTGCAGGCATTGATGTGGAGTCCATTAAAAAATAGCGACCAGTCAGTTACCGATGGAAAAACGGGGCAGACAGAATCAATGACGGCCGCCTGGCAAAAGCTGAGGTCAAGCAGGCGTTGTTTGTTCTCCGGCAGGAGTGCGCTGCTCCTGCCTTGCAAATCTTAGCTGAAGAAGACTGAGGGTTGTGCCTACGCTTCTTCGGAAGTATCCTCGGTCGGTTCGTCGGCAGAATCCGTATCCTTGCCCTTGTCGGACGTGAGACTGTCCTTCATCTTGCCGAGCTTCTTTGCGATTCCGGGGATGGCATCAATAATCGTATCCCATTTCCCTTTACCGACTGGAATCAATTTAACGCCGTCATCATCCATGATTATAAACGCCGCCGGCTCGATTTTTGCCCCGCCGCCACCGCCACCACCAAACCCGGCACGTGCCTTGTCATCTTCTCCCTGACCGCCACCGGCTCCAAAACCGACAGAAATCTTGACTATGGGAATGACCGTCTTGTCTCCAACCGTAACCGGCTGTCCGATTACCGTTTCCGATTTGGCTATCTCGCGTAGTTCACCGACCACACCCTTAAGAATCTCAACAACATTATTGGACATCATGTCCTCCCTTCCTTGTTCCTATCGCCAACTTATAGATTTCTCTTAATGGCAGACGCCAGGCCAGTACAATCATCCGCCAGAACAGCTTGTAAAGCGGCAGTGCCACCGTTACCGCAGCCGAACCCGAAAACGAAGGACCATCCCAGATCGGAACA
The DNA here is from genome assembly GCA_019038695.1 of Candidatus Zixiibacteriota bacterium. NCBI lineage: Bacteria > Pseudomonadati > Candidatus Zixiibacteriota > Candidatus Zixiibacteriota bacterium. Next base: position 6,283 of record JAHOYZ010000040.1, on the reverse strand, counting down.
AACCGAACTCGTCCTACCACCCCCGGAACCGCCGCCAGAGCTGCCTGGTAGTAGCCATACGCCATACCGGTATCACTCGGCGAATCAAACCCTGCCCGTACTTCCCCTTCCAGTTCTTCAATCACCAACGAAGACAATGTCTGTCTCATAAATGATCCAGCCTCCTGCACGATAACAGGTACAAGGTACCGCAGTTGCGCCCACGACCACTGGCGTCGAGGTTTGGGAACCTTTGTGGTTTTCGCTTTTTTCTTCGATATATCTTCCTTGCGATCACTATCCAGCGGAAAACGTTTTAGAGTGATTCCGAGCAGTCTGAAGACTCCGGTCTTGTTGGAAAAGTCAAACTCAGGGCCGGAACGACCTAGCCCTACAAAGAAAGATTTGCGCTCACTGCCCCACTGCAAACGTAATCGTAATCGCAGCAATAACACGGCTACCGCGACCAACAACATAACAAGTATGATCAATCCTACGATTGTGCTCATAGCATCCTTGCCTAGTTCCCCTCGGGAAACAGTCGCCGATGAATCCGGCTCTGCTCTATTCTATATACGTCTGACGGGTCAGGTCCGTTGCACCACCGGAGTCTGACCTCAGAGCACCTTCTCTTTCCGCTCGACATCAAATATGTCCCACAGTAGAGATGGAGGAATCGAACCTTCCGCCAGCAGTCGGTCGTGGAACGACTTGAGAGAGAAGGTATCACCTTCTTTTTTCTCAACCGCACGGCGAAGATTCATTATCTCCTGCTTGCCCATCAAGTATGCCATCTGAATGGTAGGTGCATGGCAATACCGCCGCACCTCCTTGGCAATGTACTCGCGTCCCGAATCGGTTGTCACATTCAATTCTGTCGTCATCCATGCCACTGCTTCGTCATAGGTAAACTGTCCCGTATGGAGCTTGACATCGACTACAATCCGGGCTGCCCTGAATTGGATGCCACCGAGCGTACCCAACCAACGGGATGGGTCTTCTTCGCCATATAGTCCGGCGTGGTAAACCATCTCCTCGCAATAGAGTGCCCAACCCTCGATCAACATCATGTTGTACTGCCATTTGCGTACCGGATCGACATGACGACCGGCCAATTGCATTTGCAGGTGATGGCCCGGATACGCCTCATGGACAACAGAACCTTTGAAACCCCGACGGTGCGTATAGCGAAAACGGGCTTCCAGTTGTCTCCGGCTCAAGTCCTCCGGGATCGGGCGCACATAGAAGTAACCATGCTGAATACTGTCAAATGGTGCGGCCGGCTGATAGGCAATCCCGCTGATCATGGTCCGCAGGAAAGACGGCGTCTCGATAACCGTAACCGGTGCGATGTCATCAGGTATCGACATCAGGTCGTTTAGCTCCAGGAAGGTCCTAACCTGCGCTGTCTCCCAATTGTAGTACTCCAGAATGTCGTCGCGGGCAAACGTAGCAGGAACAAAAACGGAATCCTGTCCGTTCTGATGGTGAGTTTCAACATATTGTTCGTATTCACGATAAGCGGTCTGGCTCTCATTCAGAAGTTGCTCCCCCAAAACCAATAGCGAATCAGAATCAAACTGAAGAAAATATTCATGGCCCAACTTGTAGTCGAAATTGTCTTTCCCAATCGCGAAAGCCGTCTCCGGTCCCGGAATCACATCCGAGAGCCATGAAGAATAGTCGTTCATAGCCTCTCGTGCCGCTGTGGACACTTTGAGAATTTGGTCGGCCCGCTCTGGAAATTTGTTCATCAGTTCGCCGGAAACCTGCTGAAAAAACTCCATAGCGGTTTCGGTTGTCTCCATTGCGGCCTCGATGAATACCCTGGGCGGATTCTTGATATTCTTACGAGCTGTTGCCAGATGCGCCGGAACAGCTTTCATGCGGCCAATGATTGGCACCACTCGTTCCGACAATGGATCATGGTTTGACAGCAGCAGAAAATAGACGCCATCAACGGCTTCCTGAATGTACAACTGCGGGGATTTCTTGTGCCACTTAATCGCCTTGAGATCCAGCAAGGCTACATCAACAGTGGCCTTCGTCAATTTCTTATTGAGTTGCTGGTAAGAATTCAATTTTGAAGGTTTGAACTTGTACAGCTTCTTCTCAATCCCCGTGAGTCTTTTAATCATACTCTTGACTGACTTGGAAGAATAATCCGTCAAACGATTGTCGTAGGCATGAATCCCCATCTCGGTTGATCGCACCGGATAAAATGACTGTACCGTCTCGAGCGCTTCAAGACACAATTGCTCAAAAGTCTGTTTCTTGCCTGCGTAGCTGTCTCCGGCTGTTACCAGAACACAACTCAGAATAATCAGAACGCCAATAATCCTTGTGGCCATGTAATCTCCTTATATTGTTAGACCGTCAATGTAATTATTATCGGCGACCGGGGCAAGTTCTGTTGCTTGGGATGGTCTTCGTCTCTTACTCGCGGTAGAAAACACCGATCAGTTCAATGTGCATCGTATGAGGAAACATATCAACCGGTCGCACTTCGGGCAGGCGATAGCCCGCTTCCAGCAACGTAGCAGCATCACGCGCAAAAGTGGCCGGGTTGCACGAGATGTATAGGACTTTTGAAGGTTCCAGACGAATCATCCGGCGTAGCGCTTTTGGGTTCATCCCTGCCCGTGGAGGATCAATTATGACAATATCAAAGGGAGTATCACCGACCTCACCCGAACTGAGAAAATCTTTGACATCACCTTCGAAAAACTTAATGTTGGAAATCCGGTTCTCGATCGCATTCTCGCGAGCGGCCGCGACCGCATCCGCGACTATCTCAACGCCGATTACTTCCTGCACGTGCTCCGCGATCAGAATGCCAATCGAGCCAGTGCCGCAGTAAAGATCAAGCACCCGGTCACCTTTATCCGGTAGCAACAGATCGAAGGCGGCCCGGTAGAGCGTCTCGGTTTGGACTGAGTTGGTCTGGAAAAACGAATTGGCACGAATGCGAAGACGACAACCCAGTATTTCTTCCTCGATGAACCCCATTCCAAACAGTACTCGCTCCCGTTCACCCTGAGCGACATTTGCCTTCCGGCTATTTTCATTGTGAATCAATGTAGCCACCTGCGGAAAAGCTGCACTCAGTTCTTTGATCAACTCCATCCGATGTGGAATGTTTCCGGAGTTGGTGACGAGATTAACCATGATCTTGCCCGTCCGTCGCGCTTCCCGGATTACCAGAAAACGCAGGAATCCGGTATGGTCCATCACGTTATAGACTGGGATGTTGTGCTGTTTAACGAAGTTTCTGATAAAATGAACGAGCTTGTCGGCCGTGTTTGTTTGAAGCAAACACTCCTCTAGATCAAATATCTCATCAAACCTGCCACGGTGGTGCAGCCCAAGATTGAAATTGCCGTTGCCGGTGTCATGAAATGAAAACTCCATCTTGTTACGGTAGTGGAAAAGTTCGGCTGAACCGACAACCTCGTGAAGACGAACATCAAGCGTCTTGCCGATCCGTTCCAGACAGTCAGCCACCTGTTTGTGCTTGAACTTCAGTTGATGTTCATAGCTCAAGTCCTGCCAGGTACATCCACCGCAAACATCAAAATGCTGACACTGAGCAGAAATTCGCAACTTGGACTTGGTAACGATCTCCTTAATTGTAGCCTCGTCATAACTTTGTTTTCGACGGGTGATCTCGGCCAGAACTTTGTCGCCGGGAATCCCACCCTTGAGGAAAACCACTTTGCCGTCGAGATGGGCAACTGCTTTACCGTTGAAAGCCAGATCCTCAATCTCCAGTTCAACCAGTTTCTCATCCATCGTCAGTCACCTTTAACCAAACTCATAGCCCAGAACCCCATGACCAGCAGGATTACAAAAGCTATGGCCAGATAGTTGAAGTACCGATCTATCAAGGTCTTGATTCGGTCACCGTAGCGACGATAGAGTATACCAATAATCCCGGCGACAACGAAGAACCGCAATGAACGACTGACCACCGAGGCCAGAATAAACAGTGGCAACGACATTTCAAAAAAACCGGCTGTTATCGTGAAAACCTTGTAAGGAATCGGAGTGAAACCAGCAATCGCCACCGCCCAGACACCGACTTTCATTCCGCCCAGTTCCTTTTCGTTAAACCAATACTGTGCCTGGCTCAACAGTTCCTGAGGATCAGAGCCGGACATTGAGGCGGTTAGTGCGAGGAGTTTTTCGCCGATCAGATCAAAAGCTGTCATTCCAATAAAATAGCCCACGACACCCCCAACAATCGATCCTGCCGAACAAACCAACGCGAATTTCACCCACTTGCGGTGAGCACCCATGCACAAAGCTATAAGGAGCGCATCGGGTGGAATGGGAAAAAACGATGCCTCGGCCAAAGACAACGAGAACAATGCCGTGAGGCCATGTCTTGATTCTCCCCAACCAAGAACCCAGTCATACAGCGATCGCGTCCACCGTAACGGCGCAGTCAGTACTCTAACCATTGGTGTCTGTCATCCTGTCTAAGACTCCATTCCATCAGCGGGTGTGTTAAGTCGTTCCAGCATCATCCTTGTCAGTCGGATATTATCCTGTTTCAGAACTGTAATCTTCATATCTGCAAGAGTAATCACTTCGCGTTGTTCCGGCAACCTTCCCAGGTGATCAATAATCAATCCGGCAAGGGTATCGGATTCGGCTTCAGGCAGGTGGCAATCCATGAGTTCGTTGATCGCACCCGGCCAGACCGAACCATCGGCATAAGCAACCGTTTCCGAATGTTTGACCAACGGGTCATCACGGTCGTCATCCTCATCTCGGATCTCCCCGACCAGTTCCTCCATTATGTCTTCCAGCGTAACGATCCCGGCCGTACCTCCAAACTCATCGAGGACAATCGCAAACTCCTTTTTCTTGCGCTGGAATTCTCGCAGGAGTCGTGGCAACGGCATTGAATCGGGCACAAAGATCGGCTTCCGAATGATGTCATTCAGAACGATTAGTTTTGGGTTCATCTTCTGATGAATGATGTCGCGGGTATACAGTACTCCGACAATGTTATCGATACTGTTTTCGTACACCGGGTATTTGCTGTGACCGCTGGATATTATCTTGGTGATGATATCATCAGGGGGAGTCGTCACTGTCAGGGCAATCACATCGGGCCGTGGCGTCATGGCCCGACGTACCGTGGAGTCGGCGAAGTCAAACACGGACTTGATAAGTTGTTCCTCGGTATCATCGAACACCCCCTTCTTCCGTCCCTCCAGAATCATCAGATTGATCTCATCTTCGGTCACTACACCGCCCGTCCGGCCCGACTTAATGCCCAGTAATCTTAGAATAATGTGGGCCGCTCCACTGAGAGAAATCGAAACAAACCCGATGAGCGTGGTAAAAACCGTGATTGGAGAGGACATCAGACAGGCATAGCGCTCGGGGTTGGACAACGCGATATACTTGGGAACCAATTCCCCCAGTATGACGGCAAAGACTGTGATTAATACAGCTACAATACCAACCGCTACCGGCTGCGCGGCGTCGGCTATCAGCTCCACAGGAATGCCGCTCAGGGCTGCCTGCAGAGGCTCGACCAGCGTGGCTCCGCCGAATACGCCGGCCATCGTACCTACCAGCGTGATGCCAACCTGAATCGTGGCCAGAAAGCGGTCGGGGCTGCGACGCAACTTCTCGGCTCGCGAGGCGCCTTTCCTACCTTCGGATATCTGCTGTTTCAGCCGGCTGGGGCGTGAAGCAATGATTGAGAATTCGGAGAGCGAGAAAAACCCGTTGGCCAGAATCAATACCAGAATAGCAAGAAGTTGCAGTAAAAGATCTGTTTCCATCCTAACGGAGCATCCCTCCGGGCAAAGGACAAGACTGCCCCACAGATTGCCCTTTAGAGCGATTGTTAATAATACGTTCCGTTTGTATGGGGTGCCCTACAGCTTGCTGCGGGTTCCATCCGGGCTGGCGAGAGAGACTTAACAGCAAATTACTCATAGTACGTTTGCTGAGCCATTTTGTGGAGCTTTTCCACTCGCTTCTCGACCGGTGGATGAGTTGAAAACAAAGATGAAATCCCCCGACCGGAAAGAGGCTGAACAATCATCAGATGTGCGGTGGCCTTTTTCTGATCCGGATTCATTCGGATTGGAGCCGAACTGATTTTCTTAAGTGCTGATGCTAGGTCATGATGACGACCGGTAAGCCGCGCCCCGGTGGCATCCGCTTTGTACTCACGGCGACGAGAGATTGCTGCCTGAATTAGCATCGCCGCCAGCGGTGCGACAATCGCTGCGGCCAATAGTCCAATCAGGGGGGGGGGGGGGGGGGGGGGGGGGGG